>CAJOMI010000001.1 GCA_905235545.1 uncultured Lachnospiraceae bacterium
GTAATACCAAGAGTCAGGCGTATTCTCTGGCGAAGAAGTATATGAAAAAATATTACAGTGCATGGAATAAGAAATATCCGGCTAAGTGTAAGGGTATCTCTTATCTCACGGATTATGGACAGATGCGATGGAAGACCACCGGAGAGTCCGTGGTTTTGTCGGATCCGGACGGATATCAGGATATGAGTGCAGAGGAGATTTTGCAGGATTTATTCCGATAATACGGAAGGGATGGTATTTTTCAATTTAGCCAATGGTATGTTGACCGCTATTTTTTTTAGTGATAAGATTAAATGGTAAATATTCCTTGAAATGACGATTTTTTTTAAAGGGAAATTCTTTCCTGATATTAATAATGGATTGACAGGATACGGAGCGGATTGTATACACAATCGGAAGGCAGGTTCATATGGCTATATATATATATTCGATTATCGTAACGGTACTGTTTCTTTTTGTAATTATTAATGTTTCATTATAGGATTACATATAAAGAAAAAAGTATAATTGAGCAAAAACATTTGGAAATTATAGCAAGCCAGATTAAACCGCATTTTATCTATAATGTTCTTAATACGATTTGGTATTTGTGCGAAAAAGATCCGGCGCGGGCCCAGCAGGCGATTGACGAATTTTCGGAATATTTGAGAGGCAATCTCGATGCTCTGAATTTGGATGATACGGTTCCGTTTACATGGGAATTGAATAATATAAAGAATTATCTGAAACTTGAAAAACTGCGTTTCGGAGATGAACTTGAAGTGATTTATGATATAGAGACAACTGAATTTCGGGTTCCGGCGCTTTCTGTACAGCCTATCGTGGAAAATGCGGTAAAGCACGGTGTTTGTGCAAGCGAAGAAGGAGGAAAACTTGTAATATCCACCAGGGAAAACGCGAAGGATTATGAAATCAGGGTGTTTAATACGGGGGCAATGTATGATCCGCATTCCAGGGGAGGCAATAAGGAAATAAGAAGCCATGTGGGAATACGTAATTCCAGAGAGAGAGTTCGATTGATGTGTGGGGGGACACTTCATATCGCCTCAACGGATGACAAGGGTACCACGGTTACAATAAAGATACCAAGGAAGAATAGGAATAAGAAACATAGGGAGAAGGGGTAATTACATGGAAATTATGGTGGTGGACGATGAGCAGCTGGCATTGGATAACGTCATGCTGGCCTTGGAAAAGCTGAATTTGGATGCAAATATAGCGGGGTTTCGAAAAGCATCAGAGGCGTTGGAATATGCGTTTTTGCACAAACTGGATATTGCGTTTCTGGATATTGAGATGCGCAACGTAAGTGGTGTGGATTTGGCTAAGAATCTGAAAAGACTGAATCCTCTGATCAATCTTATATTTACAACCGGTTATAAGGATTACACATCAGAGGCGATGGATCTGCATGCTTCGGGCTATATTTTAAAACCGATCACATCGGAAAAGATAAAGCAGGAACTGGCAGATCTTCGTTATAATATAGACGATATAACCGCTAAGAGCAAATTGCGAATTGTGACCTTTGGCAATTTTGGGGTGTATAACGGAGATATACCGGTTAAATTTAAATATCGAAAAACATTGGAGGTTTTGGCCTATCTTGTAGACAGAAAAGGTGCATTTGCCTCAAACGGCGAATTGATTGCGGCATTGTGGGAAGATGAGGGAGATTATGAAGGGAGAATATCCTACCTCAATAATATCAGAGCAGATTTGAAAAAAACGCTGTCGGATTTGGGATATGGTGATGCTATTATCCAGCAAAGAGGACATATGGCGATTGATGCAAAAAAGATTTCTTGTGATTATTATGAGTATCTGAACGGAAAACTGGATAACGTAAACGGATATCACGGAGAATATATGAGCCAGTATTCATGGGCAGAGATTACAAACGGAAGTTTGATGATTGATTTGAAAAAGGCATAAGCGATTGCAATTTTATGTGTGACTATTGTGTGACTTCCATTTGCATATAATTGTAAAAGATGATTATATGGGACGGAAAAGAATAATGAGCGGATAAAATCAAATGACAAATCGAATGAAAGGAAAAAGAATATGAATAACAACAAGCTCTACCCATTTGAAAGAAACCGTTACTATGCGGGAAAGATGCTCACCAGTGCTGATTTTCTGGCAGAGCAGACCTATTTTAACAACAAACGCCGTTTCTTGAATTCTGTAATGTACGGATCGGGAATTGTATGTGGACTGGGCGTATTCAGCTTAGATGATTTGTCGATTCTCGTAGAAAGCGGTGTGGCGATTGATGGCATGGGAAGGGAAATTGTCATCGATTCCTCTGTGGTAAAGAAACTATCTGCTGTAGACGGATTTGACAACCTGCGTTCGAACGATGTTTCCCTGTGCTTATCCTATGAAGAAAAAGAAGTGCATACGGTATATTCCGTCAATCAGACTAATCCGGATAAGGATTATGAGTATAACAGGATCGCGGAGGGATACAGACTTTTCCTTATGGACAAGGAGGATATACCGCTTTCTTTTGAAATGGAATCGGAATTCCTTGCGAAAGGTGTACTCTTTGAGGATGAAAATTTTAGAATTGACTTTTGGATGCCGGCGAGAGTATGTCGTGGCAGACAGGTTAAGGCTGTACTGCATGTGACAAAGTTATCCACTTCGGATGTAAAACTCAGGTACAATGGAATCCTTCAGATACCCGCATTCACGGCACCGGATGGAGGACATGAGATTGAAGTGGATATAGATAATCTTTTGTTAAATCCGGGCAGAAGCGCAGATTTTGATTTTTGGATGATGACGCAGGATGTTCCGACAGAGGAGACCAATATCATCTTAAAGAGCGGCAGTGTAGAGGTGACGGAGAACGGAGATACCGTTTCTGCTTCTGATAATTTTAACGTTCGCATCCTTCTCTCGGATACAGCACCAAGAGATTTGGTCAATACAGAGATCGGGAAAGTCAATCTTGAGATGAAGAGTGTAGGAAGTCAGGGCGATTATATTCGTCTTGCGGATATTCAGCTTGTGCGTACAGATCAGGCGTATATCATCGAAGAAGTTACGGAACGCAGTGTGAAATCCTATATAACGGCTCCTGCACAGAATATGCTCAGGGAAAGCTATATGGATTTCTTTACGAAAAATGCAGATATTACGCCGGCAACAGTGGAGGTGCGCGATTTAAATCAACAACCAAAGGAGAAGGTAGAGCCATCGATTCCACAGATTGCCACGGGCGTATTGGAAATACCACTTGGTGAAATGCCAAGAAAGGGTGACATATATTATTCAGGCGAGATTATGCATGGACTTGGTAAGGGGAATGTATATGTCGATGTAGGATATGAGTTTATCAATGAGGATAAGAGCATATCGTCGAGTTCTAAGAGTACCATATTTGGCAACCCGGAACTGTTTGAGGGAGCACAGGTTAATGAGGTAAATGCAGAGACTGCAATTCGTGTGTTGAATGATAAGGGAAGTTTCATTGTTGCAGCGAAACTCTTGGAAAATGTAGAATATCTGATGCTCACGTATCGCTGGATTGCAATAAAATTCCCTACCGGAAATGATTTGGAACTCATGGATGAGATGGGAGGAAAGAGTATTTCTGCAGCAACCCCGACTGTGGTTCTGGGCACAAAGGAGAGTCACTTCTTTGGTGTAGAATACCATAATATGGACCCTGTTTCCATTACTTATGAATTGACGGAGCCAAATTCCGGAGAGATTACACCGGATGGAATCTATACGGCACCAAATAAGGATGGAGTATATGAAATCTGTATTTATTGTACAGATATGCCACTCATTTGCACTTATGCATATGCGATTGTAAAGAAAAAGGGGTTAGATTAAGAGGATGAAATTTCAGTCTCAAAAGATGAACCTTGTAAGCGTGCGCCTAGTGCTTCGCAATGAAGTGAATGAGGTACATGTTTGCCGGAATTTAAATGATAAAAGTGGAGGATTGTATACTGTCATCTGTGTGAAGGATCACAGTTATGTAAAGAATTTCCTGGCGGTTTGTGAGCAGACGAAAGGAAATGAAGATTTCTTCGTGGACTGCTTTTCTGACGGCGAGAATCAGATCATTGTCTTCCCATACGTCAAAGAACGACCGTTGGAGGCATTTTATCGTCCGGATATTCTTTCGCTGCCGGAGTGCGAGGATATCTGTATCAATACGATCATAGCTTGTATGAGTACACCACTTCCGTGGCCGCTTCTCTATCTTGCCCTGGCACAGAGACAATTGCATTTGTCCAGAGATGGATCTGTGTATCTGGGATATCTGATTGATCTGCAGGAGTTAGATGTGACACGCACAGAGAAAGATTGTACCGTGCAGTGCGCAACACTGTTACTGGAGATGTTGCGACCGAAAGAGAGCAGACACGCAAATAGTTTGAAGCTTTTGGAAAAAAAGGTGGCTAAGGAAAGTTACATAAGATTTGTCGAATTATATAAGGATATTCGCATATCGGCTGCACCGAAAAAAAAGGCGGGACTGTTGAGACGAATACGTCTTTGGTTTGTAAGAAACAAAGATATTCTGTTTCGATTGCTTTTGTGGTTGAGTGTAATACTTGTCATTTTTGTTGTGCTTTCATTTCTGACACAGATGGTATTTGGTGAGGTGCCGTGGCTCAGATTGTTTATTAACAGTTTTGACCAGATAGGAACCGAAAGTCTCCAACAATAAAAATAATAGGCGGGGGGATGTAATTTGACAAAGAGAATTATTATTGGACTGAATATAATATGGACCGTTGCCGTTGCCGTTTTTATGTTGATCTGCTTCTTCCCATGGATACATTCTACGGACGGAATTACGAAGGAGATGTCATATACTGCATCTGAAACGGAAGTATACGTCGCAGACAATATATTTGATCATGCAGTGATTTACAAATTGGGCAATGACGGATCAAAGAAAGAGATTTTGATAGGGCGGAACAACGATATGATCAGAGATTACAGGGTAAGTACTGTTTCTTATGAGCAGTCGCTTTTTGCGCTATTTTTTTATGATACGGTTTATGAGGGAAGAACAACTACCGCATACAGGATTGCCAGACTGGATGACGATATGAGAATTGCGCAGATTTCAGATTCTCTTGTACTTGGAAGCGAGATACGTGTGACATTTTTAAGCGTGGATGACAGTGATATATATATTTCGGCTGTGAACACATCCGGAAGTGAGGCGTATGTGTACAGGGTTTCACAAGAGGCCATGAGCGATGTGACAACCAAAAGCGGCTTGCATTTTTCTGATGTAAAGGGAAAAGTATCAGGGGATAATTCTTCCGAAAAGACAATGGAGGAGGAAGAAAAGATTTCTGAAATCAAGCCTTTTATCTTTGAGGTTGCAGATACAGGCAGAGTCTATTCAGATTGTGCATATGAGCCGGGCGATCTCCATTTGCAGTATGACAGCGATAAGATGGACGATTTCTTTTCTGTACCGAGCAGGGTAGAAACGGCTTATGGACAGTTACATATTACCGGAATTGAATTTAATCGTATGAGAGGGATTGAAATTGCCGCGATCATAATTATATGGGCATTGGGAATTCCTGTAATCATCATCATTACAGTCATTTTAAAGGGAAGAAACAGGGTGGTCTATTCCGGAGTCGTGATGGAGTTTGCACTGATCTTCCTTTTTGGAATGGCTATTTTCGGTATGGTGCAGTCTGCTACCGAACTTAGCGAGCGTGAACATGCGAACTTTATGGAATATATCATGAATGATGCATTCTCTAATCTGAATATCGATACGAATGCGTTCAATCTTTCTGAGAAGGGATCGGCGAGGGAGAATATATTACAATCATTCTATACAAGTGATCTGTATGAGAATATGTATACGGAATTGGCTGATATGAGCACTCTGCCGAAGGAAAACTGGAAGATTACCGGCATGGCGGTGATTGACCGGGAAAGCGGCGAGGTGTTGGTATCGAACGATCGCCGGAACAGGATACAGATGAGCAGACTATACGGCAAAGAGGCATCCTCTTTTGCCCGGATTTCAAACGCAGGGAGCAGCATTCGAACCCGAAAATTCCAATCCGATGACAAGGAATGTGAGATATTTGTCAGAAGTTTAGACAATATAGGAATGTCCGATTGTTCACTTGTGGGTGTTGTGTGGTATCAGGATTCCGTAAAAAATGCTGTCACATTATATAATAAGTATATCAAGAGAGCGATGATCGGATTTGTGATTGCTACGATCGCTATCATTCTTTTGCTGATTTTGGAAAATCGTGATATGCATGCCGTGGCAAAGATGTTAAAACTGTTGGCGGAAGGCAGAGGCGTGATTACGAGCCCGGTCGTGCGGGGTAAAGATCTGGTCGCCATGAAAAACAGCACATTTGAGATAGAAAAAAATATTACAAGTATCAACCGGTCTAAATATCAGATATTTGAGGCGTATTACAGATTTGCGCCGAAATCCATCGAGAGTATGCTGGACAAGGATTCTATCACGGAAGTTGAGATTGGTGATATTGCGGATGTTACCGGAACAGTGGCTATTTTTTCCATGAAAGAACGATATCGAACAGATGAAGAAACGCTGGCAAACATGAATCACACCTTTGAAATCATGGAACAGTTCAGAGAAGAGCATGACGGTATCTATATCACCAATAATGAAACGCTTTCGCGGGCAAGATATTTGTTCTTAAAGGATAATAAAGAATCAATGGCGTTTGGTGAGGACGTGTTGGAAAGCATGCGTGAGTGGAAAAAACACGAATTTGTGGACACTCTTATTTTCCTGCATTACACAACTTTTTCATACGGTATATGTGGAACGGAAACACAGAGTATGGCATTGCTTTCGTCAAGAGAGATTGAGCGGATTTCTTCGTTTGCCGAGTGGCTTCGAAAACTTAAAGTTTCGATGGTTGTTACAAAAGCAGTGTTGGAGAGAGAATCCCAATACGATGATGTGCGCTATCTGGGCTTTATTAAGACAGAGTTAGATGATCATTTGGAACTATATGAAGTTTTGAATGCGCAGGGAAAGCGCATGGCCGATGTTAAGAAAAATACCAAAACCGCTTTTGAGGAGGCAATTCGGCTCTTTTATGATAAGGACTTCTACCTTGCAAGAAATGCATTTACGGAGATACTCCGTGAAGCACCGGAAGACGGAATCACAAAGTGGTATTTGTTTGAATGTGAGACGCGGTTGAATGGAAACGCAGAAGATATCTTTACAGGGGCTTTGCACCTATAAAGTTTGATGGGAAGGGATGTCTATGGGTAATTTATTTCAAGTTATGATCAATGCCATAAAGGCACGGTTTACGCGGATTGTTACGAAAATCAGAATGTTCACGCAGAAGGATTATCTGAAGACAAGAGTGATTGAGCGAATCCGACAGTTTTTCCAGCGCCTTTTTTCGGTCAAGCCAAAAGATAAGGACGATTACTATGGAGTATTTGGATGGCTGATATCCAAAAAGCTCGCATTTGCAATTGTTATCATTGTGGGTGTGTTGTCATTGATCTATACATATTACACATATCCGTCTCTTTTTCCGGGAAAGAATACAGACTATATAAAGACATATCCTTATAATTCGATCATGCTGAAGTTTGCGAAGGGAGATGTCAGAATTACAGGCAAATCCAAATACCTTGCATATGACGGCAGTGTATCTAAGGGGAAGTGCAACGGATTTGGCACACTCTATAATCCGGCGGGGAATGTTGTATATCAGGGTAATTTTGAGAACAGTATGTATGAGGAACAGGGGAACTTTTATTATCCGGATGGCACCATGCATTATATGGGCGGCTTTCATGAAAATCTGTTTTCCGGTGACGGGGTTTTATATCGGGAGAACGGAAGTCTGGAATATGAAGGTGCATTTCTTCTCGGCATGAAAGAAGGAGAGGGAACCCTTTATGACACCGGACACAATAAAATATTTAACGGCAAATTTACACAGGATGAGGTGAAGTACAGTTCTCTTTTGGGTATGAATATACAGGAACTGGCAGGAGCTTATACCGGCAATGTTGTGCTTTATGATTCCGGTTTGGAAAGGGTTCGTTCCATGCAGGATATTGATGCATTGACTTCCGAGAGCAATGACAGTAATTCAGTAGAAGAAAACTACATAGTAAACAGTGTCTATGTATTGCACAATTATTTCCGAATCGGCGGGACTGACCTCACCAGTATCACGGAGATAACAAAAGAGATGGGAACGCCTACCTATGAGGGTACCTCACGTGCTACTTTGCCGGAGGTCTTGGCTATAAATGAGAAAAATAACAATGAAGAAACGTTTGGCGGCACGGTAAATATCAATTTAAGACAAATCTATACAGAGTATATTGAAGTGGATGATTATGATACAGATTATGAAGTTTATCTTGTAAGCTACGCAAAGGATGGTCTTGTCTATAATTTTGTGACGGAACAGGGAAGAGACGACTTTGCTTTTTATTATATCATACAGGAAGATAAAAGCGATCTGAATCAGTAAATTTAAGAATGCTTCCGGCACTTTTGACTCGGAATGCATTTAAACTTTGCCAATTTATCATTTTGTGACGGCTTTGTGACTTTGAATGTTGCATAATATAAACAGAATCGAACCGTAAACGGGTTCAGCGGGTAACAAGCGAGTCTTGACAATGTGAAAACCTTGCAGGGACGAGGAGAAGTGACATATGAAGAAACATGAAATGAAAAAAAATGGGATTCAAAAGTCCGAAACAAAAAAATACAGAAGAATAGGCAGGAAAATGACAGCCATAACCATGGCAACATTGCTTCTGGTATCATCTGTTGTGCCCGGTGAGGAAGTGCTGGCCGCACGAAAAAGTGGCGGAGGAACAAAGATTTCTCTTGCGACTGCAAAGAAACTTGCGGTAGCGAAGAGTGAAAAGATTGAGGGCTTGGAACTTAGTATTGATGCAAAGGAAGCAGCGAGAATTTCAGCGACGAAGAGTCTTACCGAGAAGCAGAAGAATATGAATTCTTTTCGTTGGTCTCCTCTTTTGAAATTTAAATTGCCGACAAAACCGAATGAACAGGAGGCATTTGAATTTCAGTATAAACCGATTCAGCTCCAGAGTGAAATCGACGTAATCCGGCATCAGGTAGATGATGCTAAGTTAAACGAGTACGAGAAGGTTTCCGATCTCTTTGTGGATATCGTATCCTATGAAGAGAAGATAACATTTTATACCGAGAGAGAGGAACAGTTGTCTGAGAGTCTGGGCAAATTGAATGCCAGAGTAAAGCTCGGAACGGCGACTCAGGCGGATGTTGACAAAGCCAGGACAAAGTTAAGTGATGTGAATTCAAAGCTCTCAAATGCAAAATCAAAGTATGAGACGGCGAAGGTGAAACTTGGCAATATAATAGGACTGAATGTAAAAAACGGTTATACGTTTGAGAATCCGTTCGTGAGTGCCGAACTTGGAAGAAACGCATTGCCTTATCTTGAAAATTATACGGTTGCAAGAGACCAGACACTCTATGAGGCATCCAATGAGGAAAATCTTACCCTGCTCTCACTTCGAACAAATTACAGTCTGATGTCAAACTATTACGGATCCAAGATAAAAATGATTTCCAATTATATTACCCAGGTGAGTAACGGTGGAGATTTGGATAGACGAACCTTCAAGAAAGATTATGATGCCTTTCTCAAAAAGATAGATCAGCCATGGCAGGGATATTATAAAATATGGTTTGTCAAGTTTCCGAAGGAATGGCTCAAAGGTAGTCTGGATGGTGTTCGTTATGTGGAAGACGATCCCTATGTCTTATACCAGAATGCAATCGATTATCAGAGTGCGAGAAAGGACAAGGAAAATACGAAGGCAGAAGTGATCGCTAATGTGGAAGACGGTTATGAGAATTATGTGGAGACCCGAAAGGCATATATTACAGCGGTGGATGAACTTACAAAGGCAGAGCAGGATTTGATTCTCGGAGATGTTAAGTTTATCTTAGGAGAGATAACAGCAGATGAATATTCGGAATTGGAAAATGCTTATAATACTGCGACAACGGAAGAAACGGAGACTTTGGCCGCGTACAGTCAGACAGTCTATTCTTTTGACCGACTGACCTGCGGAGGGGTTTCGGCATTCTTTGAATCGCAGAATGTGGATATGACGGCAGAAACAAGAAGTATCGGTGCAGGGTCCAAATCGACGGAAGATCTTATAAAAACGATGGTTCCGATTACGGAGGATGGTGTGGTCTATTCCATAGGATCATTGGGGGATGACCTGATGTTTGAACTTCGTATCACGGTGCCATCCGATTTTTCCATTAGCAATCTGAATTACTATGAACTCTGGTGTGATAATGTAAAGATTGGAGACAGAACGGCAATCAATCTTCCGTTAAAGCACATGGTGCTTGCCACAAGTGAGATCACAACTTCTGAGATCCGGTTTTTCAGTTCGGAAAACGGTGATGACAGTTATATTACGAAGAGTGAATTTGATCCGACGGTTTCAAGGGGAACGCTTACCCTGATAAAGGGATATAATACATTTACAGCGGACGGTATGATTATCGGAAACTATGATGTGACAAACAGTTCTAAGACGGGAACGATTGAGATCAAGTTGAAACTCAATGAAAATTACGGCATCAGTAAATTTGCAATCAAATCGGGTAATCTCTACGCGCAGAAAGCGGACCGGCTTAGTGACGAGCAGAGCGGAACACTGTATCTCAAAGAGGATACGACAGGTAAATATTCCGGAATATCCGATTCGTACAGTTATCTGGATGCGGTGAGCGGTGATCTGGAAGAACTTACCATAGAATTTACGGATGAACAGGGCAATAAGCTGTTTGAGGCGATTTTCAGCACCTCCGATCATAGTATCGTGGTGCCGAGAAATCAGCTTGAATATATTAACAATTATCAGTCAGAGAATTAGTGAAAGCGCTTTTGTGTCATATCGATGAGGAGAATGTATTATGAAAAAAATGCACGGGGGAAAAACTGCATATCATCTCAAGATCATTGCTCTTTGCGGGACACTTTTTCTCGGCGCACTGGCAGTCGGAATCACAGCGGTGAAAAAAAACAAACCTGCGAAGGCAGCTCCGACGAAACAGGAGGAATCGGGCTCCGGACTGGGACAACTTGTGAATGGTAAGTTGTCTCAGGAAGAATATGAGGAGCTGGTGGATGCCGAGTATAAGGAAAGTGGCGGTATGGTAAGGTTTGGCAGTTACAGAAAACGCTATGATGTCAGAAAGACCACCTTGTTTGTCGGAACCTATCTGATCGAGTTTTCTGCGCTGAATGAAACATATTACCGTCTGGCAAATCTCTCGAAGACACAGCACACACAAAATATTGAGTTTTATAAGTCGGAACTGCAGATGGTGGAGAACGGAAGCAATGTAAATGATGTGTGGGCTGAGCTGATGGATGCGAATCTCTCGTCTTTGACCACAGGTGCAAAGACAGAGGAAGAAAATCTGGACGAATACTGGATTAGCTGCGTGATCACGGATGATGGTGTATTTGATCCTAAGACCGGAGAAATAAAGGATCTGATGGGAGAAAATCTGTATGATTTGATCAATCTTCCGGAACTTGCACCATTGAAAGTGAAGTATGATGAGATTGAGGAAAAGGCCGGACGAACGGAGGATGAGACCCTTCACAATTACTATACGAGAAACACCATCATATCCATCGATGATAATGCGGATCCTGTGGATCTGGAGATATTTAAGCGCTATGAGAATAATGGAAGAAATGATATTACAAATCGTTGCGATATTGAGATCAATGCGTTGAAAGCGTACCAGGGAAAATTCAGCGGTGAGGAGGATGATCTTACTGCGGCGAAAGCGGCGGCGATTCTCGATCTGTATGCACGTGAAGATGCAAAACGACGCGTGGAGATATACAAATTTTTATCTGTTGACACGGATGAAAGGGTGGCTGCACTGACAAGAATCGCTCAGATGATACAGGAAAAAGAGGAAGAGGAAGACTCCGCTTTTACTATGGATGAGAATTATATCAATGCGATTGAGGAGAGTTTGGAGAACTGTAAGAAGAGTTATGATCTGTATACCACCATGATGCTTACCAAAGGCAGTACGGTGATTTCGGAGTATCGCTATACATGGAGCGAAGAACTGCTTGACAGTGCCTATAACGGGAAATTAAATGACAATGGAGAAAAATGGTTGCTTAATATCCTGGCCGTCAACAACATTGGTGCCGGTGAGATCAAGATGAGTGAAGCGGAGCAGCAGGTTCTTCAAACCTATCTGATTCCGGAAGGGATCAAACGATACGAAAACAAGGTTCTGACGGAGGTGACCAGGGAATATACCAAAGCTCTGGCTGAAGGAAAAAGTGAAGATGCGAAGAAAGATATTCTGATGGATCAGTATAACGATGCGGTTAAGCAGATGCAGGAACTGGAATTTCTCGTAAAGGCTACCTGTGACCGGAAGGAAAAGGAATATGCCATAAGTTTTATTAAAGAGCAGATTGAGCTTGCAACGCTTTGGAAGACTTTGGTGTTTGATGATCCTTACGGACCATTGGCAGATTACTGTATTGACCTCTATATTGATTGGTTGAATAATCTTTATAAAGAGATCGTGGATGGAGATTCTGATTTCGATACAAACGGAATTGATCCGGATGAACTCGAGGCGGAAAAAGAGCGTGCAAAAGAGGAGAATAATCCGGAAAAATTAAAACAGCTCGAATTGCTGGAGGAACAATATGGCTCCAACGGAAGAAAAGACACGGATAGCAAGAATGGAGGGACAGGAGATGAAGGACCTGCCGTATTTGGATATTCCGTGAATAATATGACACCGCAGGAGTTGTTATCCGATCTTGGCGAGCGACTTAAGGACGATCTTAAACGGGCAAATTACAGTATATATGATGCCGTGATACGCGGTGCGGCAGATGCCGGTTTTGATCCGAATGCCGTTGTTTCGGGTACTCGAAATGGTGGGGAAGATGGAGAAGGCAGTGGTCGAAACACAAACGCAGGAGACGGAGATGACGATGACGCTGATAGAAACAGGAATGGTGTCGGTGATGGTCAGCCTGTAGATGATAATGACAGTAGCAGTGGAAGTGATGAGAATAGGGGAAGAAATTACGGAGGTGGCGATCAGGAAGGCACCGGTACTGACGGTAACGACGATGAAAATGGAGACAATGCGTCAGGCAGAAACGGTAATGGAACCGGTAGTGATGATGGCAATAACGGTAGAAATTACGGTGGGGGTGATTCCGATGGCAATGACGACGGAAGGAATGATACCGGTACCGGCAGTGATCCGGCAGCAGACGGAAAGAATCGCAAAAATCGACGGGATAATGAGAACTATGGCAGAAATTATGGCAACGGCGATGAGGAAGGTGATGGAAGCGATAAACCTTGGAAAGATATATCTGCTTACGGAAAGGACCTGGATAATGAGGATAAGAACGGCAGTGAGGAAGATCGTTCCGATGAAGAAATAGAGAAAGCGATAGAAGACGCCTTCGGAAAAAGCTTTGGAGAACTGGATGCGGAAGCGCAGGCAGCTGTTGTAGTGGCACTCAATCGTTACGGTAAGATGCACAATGCCACAAACTGCCTTGCTTATGCGAGAAAACTGCTGACGACTATTATGAATAATAAGAACACGCTGGTATATGCACAGTATCAGGCAGATCAGAGTGCAGAATATATCAATCTGGGAGCGGTGGATTACAGCAGAATTTATACCGGGTTCCGGTATGTATTTATAGATGGCGTGGACACTATAACGCAGATATCCGGTACAGCTGCATATTCCTTTGCAGGCAATCGTGTAACGAATTCCAACGGAGAGACGCAGGATCTGACAAGTGCGATTGGTTACCAGATAGATGACTATGTCAAACGCGGAACCAGGTTTCCGTACATCAATGAGACGGATTCCATGAAATATATGGTGGAAAGTGGAGAATATATAGTGGATACAGACTGGGGAATTGTTGTTACCGCGACAATGGAGCTTCAAGTTTCAAAGATCATAGAAATGCTTACACAGGCTGCGTCTTAAGGTAATGTGGATAGGGAGTGATAGAATGAAGAGTAATAAGCGAACCGGAAGAAGATTGAAGATTCGAAAACTCTATAATTTGAAGAATAAGATAAAACATGCCGGTGTCAGAAAAAAGGCGATGGGCCTGATCGCTTTTTGTGTGGCTTTTTCTCTTGTTCTGACCGGCACTTTCTACAATTGGGGAAAGGCGCGTTCCGATTCCGAAGGGGCGAAAGCGGCAGAACTTGATGCTCTTGAAGGACTTCCGGGCGTGAAATTTTCCAGTATAAAAGACTCTGATATACCGAATGGGATGCTGCTGATCGGGGCGTATCTGATCTATGACCAGTATTTGACAGATGCGGTTTACCAACTGGCTGTGGATAGTATGACAACATATAACCAGCCGATCATGTTCTATAAATCCTCTATGGCAGGTGGTAACTGGCTTGATCTTTCATCGGCAGTCGGACTCTCGGATCTTCAGGGAAAGACCGGAGACTACGTAAAAAAGTCAGAACTGAATGACTGCATTGTGTGTGCCATGGTCGATTCGGATGGCAAGATAAGATCCTTACAGAAAACAGGAGCAGGTAAGATTATTTTCAATATTCAGGATCCCTATGATTTTATGGAACTTCCGGAACTTGTTCCGGTAAAGCTTCTCTATAGTGGACTTACTGAGGGCGTGGATATCAAGTGGGCGTGGAATATATCCGATATCCTTTCCAAGACAGACACCGGACGTATTGATCAGGTGTATGAGAAGATATGGACGGCCAGACTTCTTGACGGAGGGCTTGATGGGGATAGTGGCGGCAGGGCGGCCATGCAGGCGCTTGGAAACGGTCATAATGAGACAACTGACAAGTTAGATAAGGCGATAAGCGATCTCAATAACATATATTCGTATTATGTAGGTCAGGGAAACACACAATATATGCAGACTGTAATGGAGGCCATGGGACAGGCGGATTACTCCAGAAGATCCGAGATATATTATATGCTCGCATTCAACGGCATGGGCAGGGTATATGACTATATAGTGAATAAGCAATATGATAAGCTGATCACGAAAGAGCAGTGGGCGGAACAGTTCATGATCGCCAATTGGGGAGAAAACTGGCGCTATAATAAAAAGTGGTCTGCGGCAATAGATGCCACATTGGAAAATAATAGAAATTACAGTACATGGTCCAGTGTGAATTACGAGCAAATGAACAAAGAACTGGTTACAACATATCAGTCCATGTACGGCGGACTGAGTGATGGTGAAATTAAATTTTTAAATGCTTCTAATAGCAGTATATATGGTGATAAAGATGATTCGGCGAATCGACTTGTAATAAATACGCTTCTCAACTCGAGTCCGAATAATGAAATTGGTAAGCTAAGCAGTTATAAAAATAAGATAGATGGTTCCTATTATTATTCGATAGCTTACCTCGCCTATGATTATGGCTGGGCAGTATCACAGGCGGGAGACCGTCTTGCTGATATCAGGTATTGGGCTGACAGGGGTGATTATGACAAAGCTTTCGAGAATTATTTTTCTCTTATGCAGAGAACAGGCAGCACAAGAGAGAAAGGAGTAGACGGGACAAGTGACTACTATGTGGTAAGTAATTCGGGAAGACTGAACTCCCTTTTGCAACGACTTGAGACCGGAGATGACCTGTCGCCTGAACTTAGAAAGACATATACAACGGATGCTGAATATACGGATTCGGTTAAGGAGGCAATACAGAGTTGCGAGGAGAGTTATTACGAATATACAAGCCGTCTTGTGGAGAATGACAATACATTGCTTGGCGGTACCAGATACGATACGATGCAGTATCTTATTGACAATGCAGATGCGCAAAGCAAAACGAGTGTATCGGCAGAATATAATCAGAAGATCATGGAATATACATGCCTTCGGAATATAGCAGATAATGTGATTGCAGAGAGGGCAAATGAACTTTCACTGATCGATAATACACTTATGACTAAGGCGGAGAATAATTATCTGAAAGGAATAGCTGCGGGACCGGATAAACTGTATAACGATGCTGTAGCGGCGAATAAGCCGGAGGAGGTACTTAAGGGATACTTAGACAACCAGAAGGCAGCGCTGGATGGAACTCTTTCGGAATATGAATACATGATAGACGCAAGGATAAAAAGAATTGCATTGGGAGACAGAATCCCATATATTGACTCACTGCTCGGTAAAGCGAACGGATATTATAACAGGGTTAGAAACGGCGCGTTTTCCGTAAAGGCGACAAAATCCGTAGACGAATTCATCGAGTGGCTGAATGATCTGAAAGGACAATGTCTGGCAGGAAGTACAGGCAGTCTGGCATTGGATGCTCTGGAGAGTCAGAAAGTGAACTATGAAGCGGAATATATGGATGCTCTGGACAAGGATGATCTGGACGGTGCAGAGAAATGGAAGGATGCGTTGGATGATATTACGGCTCAGATCACTGAGATTCAAGACAGCGCATTGGACAGTTTTTTAAACGGGGACGCTAAGGGTGCCTCTGATGCGGCCAATTTGCTGGAGGGAACGCCGCAGGCTCTGGTTGAGGATATCAAAGGAAAAGCGGCCGATGATTTGGAAGATGGCGATTTGGCCATGATGGATACTTATATCAGCGCATTGGGAGATTTGGGCGGTTCTGATGCTTTGGAATATCTGGATCCATTGTTGAAGGATGCCGGTGCATCTACAGAATTGTTGAACAAGTTGAAAGATGCCAAGGATGTTGCGCTCGGAAGTGCATTTAATGCGGATGGTAACGGTAACGGAGATGAAACGGGCAATGGCAATGGAACCGGCACGGATGGCAACGGCGGAAGGAACGGTATTAGCGGCGACGATGGAACCGGTACGGGCGGTAATGGCAATGGAACCGGCAATGGTGCGGACGGCAGAGACGGAAGCGGCAATGGTACGGACGGAACCGGTAACGGAACCAGCACGGGTAGCAACGGAACCGGAGGAACCGGCACGGGCGGTAACGGAACCGGCACGGATGGCAACGGCGGACGAAACGGTATCAGCGGAGGCAATGGAACCGGCACGGGCGGCAATGGTAACGGAGACGGAACAGGAGCAACCGGTACGGGTCGTAACGGAACCGGCACGGACGGCAACGGCGGACGAAACGGCACAGGTGGCAATGGCAGCGGAAATGGTTCCGACAGAAATATCGATACCACCGGGTTAGGGAATAAAAGTGATTCCAAATATGATGCATATAACGATGCCATATATGACTTTTTCGGTAAAGATTTTGATGATCTCAGCGATAAGGATAAGGCAGAAACATTTGCTGGCATCGATCAGCACGCAAACGAAAAAGGCGATTATACAGGTAAACAATTTGCAAAACTTCTCTTAAAACAACTTTTGGATGAGGGTAATCCGTTTATATACCAGAAGTATAAGGATGAAAGTACTCACCTTTATGTCAATATGGCGGCGATTGACCGGTGCCGTTTGTATACAGGTTATCGGTATGTTTATAAAAATAACATGGATACATTAAGTAAGCTGAACAGTTCTGCAAGTTATATGTTTACGGTCGGCCTTTCGGTCGTGTTGAAGTCTGATGGCCGCAGAGCAGAGCTGACATCCTCTGTAGTGAGTCAGACGGATGTAACACTGGATGAAAAAGAGAAAAAAATATATCCATACCTTGTAAAAGAGGACAGTGAACATTATCTTGATGTAAGCTGCTATTATATCCCGAATTGTATCTATGCGGTTCTGCTTCCACAGGATGTAGACGAAAAAGTAGAACAATTTCTTGGCGAATTGGATGCAAATTCAAAAATTAATTAAAAAAATGCAATTACAGTGACTGTTTCGTGACTGTTTGTGTTGTACAATAATGACAACAGTTAAAGGTAAAACAGAAAGAAATTTGAATATTTGTCACACAATTGAAAAGATGTAATCAGAGTTTCACAATTACCGAATAATGGGATATATAGAAAGGGAAAAATATGGCAGATTATCCGATTATAGCAGATGTCAGTGCATATATTGTAAAAACGCTGCGGCAGAAGATGTGTCCGGAGCCGATACCGTCTCCGAATAACATAGAGATTTCTTCTCCGGCATCTCAGGATGTGGACTACATATTAGGTCTGTATCTGTATGATGTAAGGGAAGAGAATGATGTGACCAGACCCCCGCAGGTGCAGAGGGGCAGGGTGCAATTAACCGTACCGCCAAAACCATATAGTTTATACTATATGGTGTTTATCAATGGGTCTTCCCAGATGGGACTTAAGGCTCCGGATATACAAAAAATTATAGGAAGGGTAGCACAAATTATCAATGATAACAATTCTGTGCGACCGAACGAACTGCAATCCTGGCTGGATACAGAGGAACCTCCGATTGTACTGTCTCAGGCGAAGATAAGTCTGGAGGAGAAGGTAAGGGTGTGGAGCGCGATCAACAAGCCATATCAGATCAGTCTCTTTTACAAGGCGGCACCTGTTTTTCTGTCCAGTGAGGTTGTAATCAACACACCGAGAGTAACAGAAGCAAGTTTTGGTGTGGATATAACCGGTGTAGGAAGGAGGGAGCAGTAGAATTTGGAAAATGGCGCTGTAATAAGGTACAGGCTGGATTTGCTGATCCGGCTCACAGACACGACCACGGGACAAGCCGTAACCTCACAGAGTGCAATGTTTCGAAGAGACGGAAAGTTGATGCCTTCCAGACTGAAGGGAGATGGCAATTATATCTTTGTAGATATTGGAAGAGAAAACTCTCTGATACAACTTACCGTTCCGGGATATGACGCACTGGAATTCTCAGTAGATTACGAAGAACTTGACGAGAACATGCCTTCCATAGATTTATTCCTGATACCGTCAGAGAATACAGAATCCATACTGACTCTTTCAGGGAAGATGCGAGGCTTGACGGCAGTCGAGGCGGTGCAGCTTGGCAAACCGGTTTGCAGCATTAATGAATTTGATCCAAAGGGGAACCGGGTATCGCTCTTTTTGCCTAATCGGCAGATGAATATGGAGGGCGGTCATTATGGGCTCTTACATGGAGAGAAGGACTACGAACATTTTGTAGTCGAGGAGCAACCGAATCAATCAACGGTTAAGCTCAAAGATCAATTAAAAGATGATTTTTCTGTCGGAAGCGGAATCGCCCGGGTGATTTTCGGGCGGGTAGGTGAAAAAGGCAATTATGTTTTGAGAGTCCGCAATACGGCAGAGCACCCCAGGTATCTGGTGCGTTATACCACAGATCAGAGTGTGAAATACCGGGTGTATGACTTTGGCGGTGATGAACCGGCCGAAGAAAAATCATAAGAGGAGGAACCTATGGGACAGATTGTGACAACAGGAGCAACGCTTATATGCAGTATGGGACTTGGCACATCTACATTGAATGTCACCAGCCAGCAGACGACACTTTCCGATGGAAAGCCGGTGGCGACAATAGGGGATGCAATGGCGATGACCAATATAGCTCCATTTGGTATGTGTACGTCAATGGCAAACCCGCAGGTAGCGGCAGCTACGGCAGCAGCGATGGGAGTACTCACACCGCAACCGTGTATTCCACAGACGACAGGTTCGTGGATTCCAAGTCAGTCCAAGGTGCTTGCAGGCGGAAAACCCTGCCTCACAAATGATTGCAAATTGGCATGTGCATATGCGGGGAATATAAGCATTACCATGCCGGGACAATTAATTTCAAGTGTAAACTAATTTGAAAGGAGAAAACGAATGGCTGAATATTTTTCACCGGGGGTTTATGTTGAGGAGTACGACAACACTCCTCGTAGCATAGAGGGTGTAGGAACCAGCACCGCAGGCTTTGTAGGCTTTGCAGAAAAGGGTGCAACAACCGGAGCACCTGCCCTTGTAACAAATTTTAGAAGTTTTACCAAACAATTTGGAGGTTTTTTATCCGAATACACACACGGAGAATATCGTTTTCTTGCAAACAGTGTTGAGCAGTTCTTCGCAAACGGAGGAACTCGCTGTTATGTAAGTCGTGTCGTACCGCCGGATGCAGTCAGTGCAAAGAAGAAGATGGGTATCCTCACGGTAACCGCAGCAAATGAGGGTAAGTGGGGTAATCGGATTCAAATTTCTTTGAACACAGTGACAAAACGTAAGATGCAGTTGATCGCCAAATCAGGAGACACATCCTATGTGGCAAAGGCCGTGGATGGATTCCGTGAGGGAGATGTGGTAACGATCAATGGAGAGTATAATCGCATCGCTGCAATCTATGATACAACCGTAACCTTTGAGAACAAATTCAAGGCAGATGTGGTTGATGAGTCGGTTATACCGCAGAAAGTTTTATATCTTGTAGCATTTAATGCACAGATTCGTTTTAACGATGATGTAGAGAATTACAGTGATCTTTCACTTAATGTAACATCTCCGAATTATGTGGTTTCAAGATTGGCAGCAAGTGAACTTGTGAAGGTTGAGGCTTCACAGACCAAGGAAATCGGTAATCCGGTTGCAGCCATCCTTGGAAAGGGTGTTACGGATGGTATGTTCACACTGGAGGGAGGAAATGACGGTTCTATGAACAAAGTCAATGCCGGAACCTTTATCGGTGTGGATGATGGTCCGGGTAAACGAACCGGCCTTCAGGCTTTCTTAGAGAACGATGTAGTAAGCATGATGGCAATTCCGGGTGTAACCATTCCGGAAGTAGTCGCTGCACTCGTGGCACATTGTGAGAACTCAAGAAGCCGCTTCGCAGTGATCGATATGCCTGGAAACGCATACAAGACAGACGAATTGATCCAGTACAGAAGTATGATCGATTCAACATATGCTGCCATGTATCATCCTTGGATTCAGGTATATGACAGAGGATCAAACAAACCTGACTTTATACCTCCTTCAGGAGCTGTCATGGGTGTTTATTCAAGAACAGACATCAATCGTGGTGTACATAAGGCTCCGGCGAATGAAACCGTATTCTGTTCCGGTCTTAAGGTGAATTACACCAAGGAAGAGCAGGATATCCTGAATCCGGAAGGCGTTAACCTGATCCGTAATATTCCGGGACAGGGCATTCGAATCTGGGGTGCCAGAACAGCGAGCAGTAACAGTGCATTTAAGTATGTCAATGTAAGACGACTCTTTATCTATGTGGAAGAGAGCATTCGTGCCAATACAAGCTGGGTTGTATTTGAACCGAATGATCCGACCCTTTGGCAGAGAGTAAGCCTTACGATCAGCTCCTTCTTAGATGGCATGTGGCGTTCCGGTCAGCTTTCCGGTTCATCGCCTTCAGAGGCATATTTTGTGGAAATCGGACCGCAGACCATGAGTCGTGACGATATATTGAGCGGCAGATTGATCTGTAATATCGGAATTGCACCGTCAAGACCGGCAGAGTTTGTAATCTTCCGTGTAACACAGCACACTGCAGAGGCAGGAGGTACTACAGAGGAGACGACAGAAGGTTAATAAAACAGCAGATGAGAACAATGTCGTATAAGACAGATACAACACGCAAAGCATTGAATTAGAAAAAGGAGAATAAGTTATGGCAGATAATCCATATCAGAACAGTAAGGGGCTTGCATATCCCTTAACCAAGATGAACTTCAAGGTAAGTGTGGCAAATGTAGAGGGTACAGCTGCATTTTCCCAGGTAACAGGCATTGAGGCAAGTGTTGATGTTATCGAGTTCCGTCAAGGCAATGCAAACTCATTGGCACCGGTAAAGATTCCGGGACTGGTAAAGCATGGCAATGTAACACTTCGTTTTGGCTATACATTAGACAGTGCTTTTAAGACCTGGATTCAGGAGTGTGTGAGTGAGACACGTGGTCAGATACCGAGAAATGATGTACAGATTGAACTTGTGGATATCAACGGTGGAGCACCACAACAGCTGGCAACAGCAATTACAGGTACCCGTGTTTGGCTGCTGACTAACGCATGGGTTACCAAGTACACGGCTCCGGAGCTTGATGCAAAGACGAGTGATGTCGCAATCGAATCCGTAGAGCTTGCGTATGAGGAGCTTATCATCCCGAACTAGAATCTGAAATAGTAATCGAAGCATTCAAAAAGATAACAGTTCATCTTAATGTTCCGCGAAAAAGCGGGATATTAAGGTGGACTTTATCTGCATTATATATGTTGAGGAGAATAGAATGGAAACAGTATATGAATTTACCCTTCCAAAGGGATACATTGATGCAAATGGAGATATTCACAGAAATGGCAAGATGCGTCTGGCAACGGCAGGTGATGAGATCAGTGCGACGAGAGACCCGAGAGTATTGTCCAATCCGTCGTATCTTACGATTGTAATTTTATCAAGAGTTGTTACGGAGTTAGAGGGCGTGCAGACCATAAGTGCTACATTGATCGAGCGGTTATTTACTGCGGATCTGGCTTTCCTGCAGGACATGTACCAGAGAATTAATGATATTGAGCCGCCGACTATGCAGGTGGTGTGTCCGGATTGTGGAAAGACATTTGAGGTACCGCTAAATTTTACCATCGGGGAATAAGTTTGTATCCGGAGGATGAATTATATCGGGAGATGGCCTTTATCTCATACTATTTCCATTGGAGTGAACGGGAAGTTATGCAGATGGAACATGGTGAGCGCAGACGCTGGTGTAATCAGATATCTTCCATCAATCAGAGCTTAAACCCCGCAGACAACAGAAAAGAAAAGAGTATTTTGGATATGAAACCTACGAATGTGAGGTAAGAATATGGCAGATTTGATTGATACATCCGGAAATTTAAAAACGAGAACGAATATGACGCAACCTTCGGTTAATTTCAATTTTATGTTGAGGATCGAAGCTGCTTTTGATGTTCCTTGCAAGTCGGTTCGAGTGATTCGTAAGGAGAATGAATATGACTATATACAGGAGGGCGGCGTAAATGATTTTGTGCATATGATACGTAAGCCGATCACAAAGCCCTTCACACTTCAGATAGAGCGCTATGTGGGAGATCAGTTCTATGATCCGCTCTCCCTCGGAACCAAGCTTTTGTTGCCGGTATTCCTTAATGTGGGACGATACCTGGAACCGGCATTCTTTTTGCCGGACAGGCAGTATATTTTTACCGGCTGTGAAGTTATGAGTAAGGAGTACGGTGAACTGAATGCGGAGCGGAGCGGTTTGCTGACCGAGACGACCACCATAGCATTTTCAAGAATGTTTACAATAGACAGTCCCTTTGACGGAGAAAAAAATACCTGGGCATTTGACGGTTACAAGAAGGACGGAAACGGAGAGGGACACAGAAAGAAAGATATGGAACCTTATGAACGTACCAAGGATGAAATGGCAAGTCGCACCCAGAAATGGAGTATGGCAGAGAGACATGGAAACCTGGCAGGAGAAACGTCCGTAAGTTCCCGCCAGAATTTTAACTATAATAATCTTTTGGATATGAGCAAAGAGGATATGGCGAATAAAGCTGTCCGTTGGGAATTTAATGAGAATAAGACAGAGGGGAATGGAAAAACGTCTGCCGACACACCGATAACCAGAAGTCTGCAAAGGGACGGGACAAATACACAGAAAGAGATGGCCCAAAGGGCGCTTGCGTGGGAATTTGACACAAAACAGAACTTTGGAGGCAAAGGAAATTCCGCCCGCGCCAATGTAGTGGAGGTAAAGGATCGTAACGGAGCTGTTGTTGGAAAAGCCGGACATGGAATTGTGGAAGAACGGGCCAATACTATGGCTGAGCACGCAGCACTGTGGGAGATTGATACCAAAGACAATCCGAGCGGCAAGGGCGTAAGCTCCCGTCAGGGTGGAAAGACGACGATAGATGAGAATGGAAATGCGGAATCCACGGGAGTCGGACTTCAAGTGGGAGATAAAAAGTCATTTGCACAGAATGCCAGTCATTGGGCGTTTGACGAGAAAAAGACGGAAGGAAACGGAGTTAAGAATCGTGCAAATTACAGTGAGACTACAGATAAAAACGGGGAAAAGACAGCTTCCGGCATAGGTGTCAGAGAGTTAAGCCGTGAGGAGATGGTGGCCAAAGCAAATCTATGGCCGGGTGCGAAAAGCGCAAAGACGATGGCGGATTTTTTATCGAATATGTAAGTGAGTGGGGATTATGTTAAAGATTAAGGCACCAATTGAGATAAAATGTAATACAGATGTTACCTCTGTGGGAGATTCCTTTGGGGAACGCATTCGCAGCAATTACGGCGTTATGGGCGCCGGACTTACCGGCGAAGAACTGATGCATTTGGTCAGCCGCCCACCGGAGATCTATCTCGGTGAGGGCGGA
Source organism: uncultured Lachnospiraceae bacterium (assembly GCA_905235545.1). GTDB lineage: Bacteria > Bacillota > Clostridia > Lachnospirales > Lachnospiraceae > CAG-590. Next base: position 24,374 of record CAJOMI010000001.1, read on the forward strand.
ATTACCAATCTGGTAAGTGAATCCAACATAGAGAATCGTCAGTACAACAAGGTTGAGATCGTGAATAATTTTCTGAATCGTGTTCTGGTGAATGCGGACGCAAATCTTACCTATCAGGACAGAGTTTTTATCACCAATGTACTCAACCAGTTGGGAATCAAAGATGAGCGCCATTTCATGCAACAGGTGGAGCAGATTAAACAGGAGATCAATAACACAGAGGAATTGGTAAATCTTTACTGGAATAATCTCTACCAGCTGGAGAGTCTGGTGAATCATTACCGTGAGGGAGACTCCGATACTACCAATATAGAGGAAGGAAATACGAATACGACGGAGCTTCACCTCCATGAGAATATCATGAACCGGTTGATGACAGGCGCAATCTATCAGATTGTGGAAAACTTCAGCAATCATACTGCCGGAGATACGGTGATAACCGGTGAAGAATATCAGATATCGGAGCAGAATCGAATGACGCAGAACATTCTTCTGAATCGGCTTCAGAATGTAGTACGCCATGAAGAGGCTCCATTAACTTTCAGGCATGAGAATATATTTGAAGAGACGATAGGAGGTGATACGGAGATTACCGAAGAAACGGTAAATACGCAGGTCAACTCCGCTGTTCTTCTGAATTTGATTGACAATATATATCAGAGCCGCCATGAGAGTTTTAAAAAGGGCGGAGACAAACTATATCACATGGAAAGCACCTTCTATGAAGGAGCGGATAATACGATCAAGCGGATTACGCATAATGTGGAGCAGAATTTTGTGTATGCGAACAATGTGATACACACAGAGGAACGAGTGGAACAGTTAGGGGATGAGATTGATATCATCAATCATATACTCTCCGAGAGTTACACGGAACAGTTGAGGGCATTGACAGATGCGGATTATCGTCAATACAGAAGCACCAGTTACAGAGGTGGTGATGTAAGAAATGTTTCAACCACTAATATTAATCATTCCGAGAGCGGAGATATCGTAAGGCAGGGGGATACGATTCAAAATCTGGAGGATCAGGTTCACTTTGGAGACCATATCACGAAGGAAGAGAATCTCATTCTTTATAGGGAAGGTGACAGTATCCGGATTGATGATGCCACCACAGAGATTGAAAACATCAACAGGGAACTTTCACTGATCAATGAGCATAATATGGTCCGCAATGAGGAGTATCAAAGGAATCTGACACGTATCACGCAGGAGATGCAGCAGCCATCCGGTTCGGGTGAAAGAACACCATCGGATCCGAATCGTCCGGAAACCCGTGAGCGTACGACGCTGATCTATGAGGAGCATCAGGGAGAAAAAATGGACGGGGAGAATGCGGATGTCACAGTGATCCATGAGCACAACATTGCTCAGAACGAGGAATATTACCGAAATTTGACGCACATCACGCAGGAGATGCAACAGTCACCTGTTTCGGGAGAGAGGAAACCATCGGATCCGAATCATCCGGAAACCCGTGAGCACACGACCTTGATTTACGCAGATCAAACCTCCGGAGAAACTTCCGGGGAGAAGATGGATGTCACGGTTCACAATGAGCAGAATATAACACGGAACGAGGAGCTTTATCAGAATCTGACCCGTGTTACAAACGAGTTTAGCAAGTTGTCGGCTGAGAACGTAAGACACAGAGCTGTTGCCGACAGCCTCAAAGCACTGGAGAATCCGACGTTGTTCTTAAAGGAGGTTCGTGCGGAGGAGGCTGCCAGACAGAATTTGGAGGAAATTCGTCAGAATGCTATGCTGGAAGCGCTTCCGCCAAGGGAGAGAGAGACGACGAGACTTTTGAAAGAATATCTTGAACGTCCGGAGGTCTTTCGTGACAGAAAAGTGGTTACGGAGAATAATCTGACACAGTTTATGGCGGATATCAACCGTGTGGAGAGGGAAAACCGGATACGGGAAGAGAGAGAGACGACCGAGCAAAGAGAAAGAGAGACCGTTACCGAGATTGTCACCGAGACGGTACGGGAGATGAAACAGAGTAAACCTGAGATCAAAGTGGAGGAGAGACCGGCCAAAGAGATCTCACTGGTACATAAGTCACAGGAAACACTGGTCAATGAAGAGATAATCGACGAGATTGTAGCACAGAATTACAGAATTGAACGACAGAATGAGCGGATTGACACATTTATAACCAATAACCGGACAGAGACTAAGACGGTTGTGAACAATGTGGAGCATAACAACATAGTGGAACAACAGCATCAGGATGTAACGGAGGCGGTAAAGCAAAGTATTCAGGGACAGATGGATACCATAACCGATAAAGTATACAATAAATTATCCAAGAGACTGGCAAACGAGAAGATAAGAAGAGGGTTATAGCGTATGAGTTTATTTGATAATCTCCAGGCGATAAATGGTGCAGTACCAAAGGCAATACTCTTTGTACAAAAGAGGAAGCTTAGTTATGAAAGTACTGAAAAGGCGACCAATATCAATAAGAATATTTCGGCGTTGAGAAATGTGACGAAGGCGGGTAAGTCAAGTTCTATAGCAAAGCGTATGGCAAAGATGAAACCCGGACAGGTCGTGGGCATAGGAACCATTGGAAGTAATCAGGTATCAAAGGCGCAGAGCGCAGATGAAGTGAATATAGCTCTTGCACAGGAGAACTTTTTACGGTTTGAGGTACAGTATAATCCAAACACCATTTCAACAAGGACCAGTGCAGGAAGACATAATGATTATCGTGCCATGGGCGATTCCGGTAACAGGCAGTTGAATACGATAAATCGTGTGCCGAACACTTATCTGGATGTGCAGCTTGTGTTTGAGGATATCAATGTGCAGGATGCGTTTATGACAGAGAATCTCAATCCTACGGTTGCAAATGCGGTTGATATGGTAGGGAATGTTATCCGTACGGTGAATAATGACAATCACAGTATTAAAGATCAGGTGGAGGGGATACTTTCCCTGTTGATTACGGAGAATTCAAGAAGAGTTGTATTCTTCTGGTCAGAGATGTTTTTTCACGGAGTGGTCGAGTCCGTACAGGCAACCTATACGATGTTCAATAAATTAGGAGATCCCATTAAGGCTACGGTCGATCTGACCATTCGTCAGGCTGCAGGTGGTGAAGCGTATAAATCAGACATAGAATATTGGGATAAGGCATATAAACAGGTATTTCAGGAAAACGGTGCAGTGTCAAGCACAATGAAAAACATAAACCGGTTCTTTGGGTAGAGAATTTGTTAAAGTTGGACTGTCAGGGACAGAGTAAAGCTAAAGTATATGAGTAGGTGAAGCGTATGGCTGTTTCAGATCTTTTAAAAAACGGAATAGCGGATATAACAGGTACGGTGGAAAAGGCGATTATAAGGGTATGTGACGAGAGCCTTGCAGATGACCTTGAGAAAAAGGACGGCATCAAAACGAAGACACCTTCCGGTAATTCAATGGGGATTGGAGGCGGGATTGCCGCCAGTGTAATGGGTGAGGCACAGAATGCTGCGAAAAATGCCGCAGATAATGCGATCAAGTCAATGGCGAATGACTACGCAGCACTTGCGAACATTAAAAACACCATCCTGAAAGATCAAGCCATCGATTACAATCGGGAGTTTACCGTACAGTTTAATCCGTCCAGTATGCAACTTACATCCTATCATTACACTTCGACCGATATAACAAAGGCAGACGGTTCACAAGCGGATCAATCCATTGGTCGTACGTCCCCATATCCGGATATGGTTTTTTCTGTGAATTTGTTGTTTGAACGGGTGGTGGCAGAGGAGGCTTTCGTGCAGGATACCATGTTTAAGAGTATTTCAACCCTTGGAAAAACGGCTGTAAAGGCAGGGTTTGATGCAATTACAGGTGGATTTGAAACCGTGCAGAATATGGTGGAAGGCTTTGTGGGAGTCATCAGAAATCAGCGCACCAGACGAATCTGTTTTTCATGGAACAATATGTCTTATGAGGGTGTTCTGAACAATGTGCGTTCCAAATACACGATGTTTGACCTGTATGGCAGACCAATCAGGGGAGAGGTGTATTTATCCATTCGTCTTTCCGATATGCAGGTTAGTGAAACCAACATGGGTTACTGGCAGGATGCTTATGATAATGCTTTTGGATTTGATCCGAACGCAGAGGGTATGTATGGTAAACTTAAGAATGCTGCGAATACGATATCCAGCGCAGCGAATACAGTGTCAACTGCCGCATTGCAGACAGTCAATATGGCATCTCAGGCAGCCGGAATGGTCGGCGGACTTTCGGATCAGATATACACTTCTCTTTTTGGCGATGAGATAAAGGAAAAGCAACAAAAAGAGTTCGAAGAGACATACACTAAGAAGAAAGAGGAAGAGGATCTGGCGACTGAAAAACAACAGAAAGAGAATGCGGACAGGAAAAGAAAGGAGCGAAGTTTTGTATCCGGTCAGATCAACGACAGAATCGTTTCCGTCGACGAAGAAAAACGAAGCGAGGCGCGCAAGACGGATGCGGAACGCAACAGGGAGACGCAGAAAAGCATTAATGATCTGATAGGGGAACAGGAAGACAACAATATTCCGATGCAGGAAGCGGAGAATATAGAGACCGGAGAAAACGGTCTGATTGACATGTGATAGGAGAAAATCGTGGCAGAATTTGAATTTAATGATTTGGAAAAAGAATATGAGCATTTCGGACATCCTGTTGTCAGTATCGAGATTAACGGAGAGGAGTTCGAGAATAACAAGTACGGTATGGGCGTCTCAGATATCCGGATAGAGCTTTCCGCAGGGTTTGAGGCGAGCATGGCGAGCTTTGTAATCTATAATGTATATGATCAGGTAAATGGTGCGTTTGTATTTGACCGTTTCAAGAAATATGTGTTATTGGGATCTTCCGTTGTCATATACACAGGATATGCTTCTACTGTACGTGAAGTATTCCGCGGATTTATTGCAAAGGTCAATTTTATATATGAAGAGGATGATATTCCGGGTGTAATGGTGACGGCTATGGATATGAAGGGAATTATGATGACCAATAATTCATCAAAGCAGCTGAAGGCAAAAACTTATTCGGCAGCACTCAAAGAAATATTGGCATCCGAACCTTATACCAGCCTGATTTCCGACGGAGTGATCAAGTCCTATAAGATTTCAGATACTCCGGATGGTCAGATGAATGCATCCGGAGGCGGATTTGGTGGCATCACAGGAGCAGCATCAAGTGCGATGGGCAGTGTTCCCGGAGCATCAGATGCGCAGAATGCCGCAGGCCAGACAGAGGCACTTTCCGGAGCAGCGGGAGGAACAGGACAGCAAAGCTCGGATGTCTATACAGTAGAGATGGTGGGGGAGAGTGATTATGAATTTTTTGTGAGGACGGCAAAGAGGTTTAACTATGACTTCTTTATTCTGGGAGGAGAGCTTATCTTTCGTCCCGCAAAGAGCGACACTGCAGTCTATATGAATCTGGGTGTTAAGACGGGAATGCGAAACATTAATGTGGAGTATGACATCACCGGTCTTTTTGGAAAGGTAGAGGTGAGAAATGTGGATCCCGGAAAAGGCAAACTGATTTCTTCTTCGAAGAAATTTTCCAATAAAATCAGTCAGGGAAGCAAGGCAAAAGGGATCGTGGGAAAATTGGAAAAAGTATTTATTGACCCCACGGTATCATCTAAGGATGATGCGTCCTACAGGGCAAATTATCTGGTTGAAGATATGAGTTATCGTTTTGGAACATTAGAGGCAGATGTGATCGGACTGCCGGAAATTGTGCCCGGCAGATTCATACAGATCACAGGGCTTGGCAAGGATGTGGAAAACCAATACTATGTGCAGGAAGTCATACATACCTTCAATTCAGAAGGGGATTACATTACGCGGATAATAGGAAAGGCAGCGACCATTACCGATTCGGTAGGAATGGATTCTCTGGGCGGAGGTATGTCTGCTGCAACAGGAGCAATATCGGGTGCTGCGGGAACAGTGTCCGGCATAGGAGGATTATTCTGATGGGATTATTTGATGTTTTAGATGATATTGCAGAACGGAATGTTCAAAAGACCGAGACCGGAGATAACAGAATGTTTGGAATTGTGGTTGGGGAGGTAGTGGATAACTATGATGCAGACCGTGCAGGAAGAGTGTGTGTCTCCATACAGACCCGTGATTCGGAGGCAAATATATTGAAGTGGGCAAGAGTTTCCACGCCATATATGGGCAAGGAATGGGGTATGTATTTTTTCCCGGAGGTCGGAGATCAAGTGCTTGTCGCATTCGACGGTGGTAATATCGAACGACCGTATATAATTGGAAGTATTCCCAGGGACACGGATACATTTTTAAAAAAGTCCAAGCATGAAAAGAATAAGAAAAAACGTATTGTGACAAAGAGTGGTAATGCCATTGAGATAACGGATGGCACCTCTGAGGATGATATGGCGGAAACGTCATCTGTACCGTCAGCCACGGATGTGGCAGGTGGAGGTGTACCGGGATCTGCGGGCGGAGCAGCCATGGAAGGTGATAAGATCGTAATCATGACTCCGGATGAGAAACACAGTGTCACTCTGGATGATGGAAAAAATCTCATTCAGATCAAAGATAAAGAAGGCAAATGTGATATTAAGATGCAGACCGTAGACGGAACCATTAATGTCAATGCTGCCAGAAAGCTCATCATAAAAGTGGGCGAGACGATCAAAATTACCATGAACGGAGATTCCGGCAAGCTTTTAGTAGAGGCAAAGGATGTAGCGGTAGACTCCACCGGAAAGGTATCTGTTTCCGCAACCGGTAAAAATGAGATTTCAGCGGCCAATGTCAATATCAGCTCCAACAGTACCATGAAGTTGCAGGCCAACACGATGGTATCGGTTGAGGGTAAACCGATAAAATTGGGATAATATGTGACTGTTTTGTGAGTATAACAGTGGTATAGTTTATCTTATCAGAGAAGACTTCCACTTTTGTAAGTGGTGAGGGATAGATACCAATATGTCTTCGTGGGAGTCTGGTCTTATTATCATTATTTAACAGGAGAAATGCTATGGCAGACAAAGATTTTTTGGGTGAGGGGATGAAGTTCCCACCGCAAATTAACAAAGCGACCGGACGATTTGTTACCGTGAGCGAGGAACAAAGCGTCAGACAGTCGGTGTATCTGATCCTGATGACACAATTAGGAGAACGCCCATTGAGGGAGAACTTTGGAAGCAATCTTATGAGCTATACATTTATGGATTTGAGCGTTACAAGAATTAATATTCTGATTCGAACGCTGAAGGAACAGATATTGAATCAGGAGCCACGTATTGAGGATTTGAGAATAACGCCCAGTGAGGAATCAGGTAACGGAAGGATCATATTCGATATCGAATATACGGTTGTTGCAACCAATACAAGAGACAATCTTGTATTTCCGTTTTATTTGAACCAGGAGACAGAAGTAAGAGAGGAAGAGCCAGAGAATTATGAGCCTATACCAGTCGAAGAAATTGAATATTGATACGAGGACCGAGGAGGATATCAGGCGTGAGGTGATCCGTCTTGCAAAGAATTACGAGACCGGATGGGAACCGGATGAGGAGAATCCGGATGTGGGATCTGCGCTTGCCAATGTGTTTGCCCATGAAGTTTCTGAGAACATAGATCGGATGAATGAAATTATGGACCGGTATCACACGGAGTTCGTTAATATGCTCGATATTTCACTGTTGCCTGCAAAACCGGCCAGTTCTATCGTTGTATGTGAATTAGCGGATGATACCATACCGGGGGCGGGAATCCCAAAGGGAACAAAACTTCTTACAGATTCCGAAGAACCGATTGTGTTTGAGACGGAACACAGTCTTTATGTGACGAGTTCGCAGATCAATGCAGCCTTTATGACGGATAAAGAGACGGGTGCGATCGTGCCGATTTTCGGAAATTTTTACAATCCGGAACTGATTCCCGGGGAAACGCTGCTTTCTGAGTATACCGGTCATGACGGCATGATGGGAAATGCACAGATGCATCCATTTACCTTGTTCGGAGAGAACGGTGGGATAGAAAGAAATGTTGTGATCTTTTACCATTCTACGGTTTTTGATTGTGAAAATGATGATATCTATGTACGGATAGAAGGCGGAGAAGAACTTATTTCCGATATCAGGGAAAAACGGGTGCGCTTTGCATATCTGTCAGAGGACGGAATAAAAGATTATCCATACTGTGAGCTTCGACATGACGGACAGACATTTGTACTTCACAAATATGAGGCGAATCGCAAGATTAATGCAGGCACAAAACAATACAGCATGCTGATTATGATCGCAGACAGGGCACCGTCGGAATCCAGACATGTGAACCGTATTACGTTTTCCGCACACGGGAAACCGGTGAAAGCAGAGAATGTCAACAACGGCTCCAATGATCTGGAAACAGAGAAGTTCCAGCCATTTACGGATACGATTTCTTTGTATGATGATTGTTATATATGCCATGATAATTATTTTTCAAAGGCAGGTGCAAGAATCAACGTATCCTTTAATCTGTCAATCAAGGAACACAAGGTAAGTCTTACGGCAGAGCAGGTCGAGGAGAGTCTGAAGGTAATAAAAAGAAAGCCAAAGACGGTATCTCATGAAGTGCCGGGTGATTGTTATGTCGAAGAGGTAGTCTTTGAATATTTCAATGGGACAGGATGGAAGAAGCTTCCGGCTATGACGGATATGAGAGGACTGTTTTCGACGGAGAATTCCGGCGGTAGATGTGAGATTTCCTTTATCTGTCCGGAAGATTGGGCGGGACAGGTAACCGGATCTTATGAGGGACGCTGTATCCGGATGCAGGTTACGAAAGCGGAGAATTGCTATATGCGTCCATGTATACATCATTATCCGGAGATCACAGATCTGGAGATTTCCTATACATACGAAAATCAATACGTTGACGCAGAACGTGCGGAGACAATTATAGGTACCTCGCGTTGCGAGATTACGAGCAAGCTTAAGGCAGAGAATGGATATATAACCTTTCAGGCAGGGAGTTATAAAGAGGATGCACTGTATCTCGGATTCTCCAAGCCTATGGAATCTGGACCTGTCAGCATTCTTTTCAATTTGGCGGACAGCATGGAATATGAAGGGTTGAAATGTCGCTTTGAGTACGTATCTTCGGAAGGTTTTAAACCTATGAAGATTTTGGATTATACGCAGGAATTTACCCATTCCGGAGTTGTTTTGTTCATTCCTCCGGCAGACATGCATTCCATGGTGCTTGAGGGGAAAAATCAATATTGGATTCGTGTGATCAGAAGTCATGGGAATGAGAATTCGGAGAAACAGGAGAATCTGCCGCTGGTGAAAGATATTTGCCTGAATGCTGTGCAGGTATCCAATATAGAGACCAGAACAACACAGAGTTTCTTTGTGGAAGAGGTTACGCCGGGAATGCAGTTTTATCTTGGAGTGAATCATATCTTAGATGTGGATGTCTGGGTGAATGAGATGGGACGTCATTCCAGGGAGAGGATGATCTCCATGTGGGAGGAGGATCCGGAAAATGTAATCGTAGAACAGGACAGTATGGGCGGCATTACTGCTTTTTACAGACGGTGGCAGGAGACGGACCGTCTGGACACTGCGGAGAATCCAAGAAGCTATCAGCTTGACCGGCTGCTCAACCGCATCATATTCGGTGATGGAATAAAGACATGGATTCCGAGTGTTACGGATGATGAAGCGGTAAGGTGTACGGTGCGTTGTTGTAACGGAAAATACGGAAATGTGGACGTGGATATGATAACAGAGCCTCAGGGCTATCTCATGTATATAGGGAAAATAACCAATCCCGTAAAGGCATACGGTGGCAGTGATATCGAGGAGATTGATAAAGCGCTTAGCAGAGGAGCCGGCATATTGAGCAGTCGGAACCGTCTCGTCACCATGCAGGATTATATACGTGCAATTCAGGCATATTCCGATACGATCGCGCAGGTTAAGGGCATTGTGGGACGAACCAAGAACGGCAGAGGAAAACAGGGCGATCTTACGTTTGTTTTGTTGATGAAAGATTTTGCGGATGGTTCCTATGCGTTTCATCGCATTGTGCGCGGATTGACAGACTATCTGTTAGAACGGTCGGAAATTACAGTTACAGAGAATTATCTTCAAATTGTGGAACCTACCTTTGTGGAACTTTCGGTATCGTTGTGGATCAATGTGATCAATATGGATGAAAGTTTTGAAATACAGTCTCTTATGCAGCAGGCTCTTGCGGAATATCTGGACCCTGTGAATAGTCCCGGATTGACAATTGGAACATTGCCTCGCAAATCTCAGCTTTTAATTCGGTTGAATAGTCTGAAGAACAAGGCAATCGTTAAGAAATCCATTGTGATCGCCAAATATCGGGATGAAAAGGGTGTACACGAGATGGATCTGGAAGATGTGAATGTAACACCGTTTATGATAGCGAAAAACGGGGAGCATAAGGTACATATATTGAATTAGCAGGGAATAGATAAAGAGGATTGAATTTTGTAAGTGCCGATCTATATTTAATGTACGAGGAGAGATGGAAATGCTGGAGTATATTAGCAGTGACAGAAAAACCTATGATGAGCGTTATGAGGAAGCGGTTTCCCGAATACCGCTCTATACAAAGGAATGGACCAATTTTAATCCATCCGATCCGGGAATCACTATTTTGGAGGTGCTTACCGGATATGAGACATTGGCACAGGAACATCTCGACAGGGTTCCGTTTACCGTGCAGGAAAATCTTCTTAAAATGATGGGATTCCGTATACGAAAGGGGAGGCCGGCAAGACTTCTTCTCTCTGCGGAGGGGGTGCAAAGTAATGTGTCTCTTCCTGCAAATCACAGATTTGTGATAGGGGATCTGATTTTTGAGACAAACAGAAAAATTGACCTTACCGGTGCGAAGATGACAGGGATCTATTCCAAAACAGGTAATGGATTTAAGGATTGTTCCGGTCTTTTAGACAAGGAGACAAGAGTGCCGCAAAGTATATTCGGAAAACATCCGAAGGCAGGAAATGCCGTATATTTTGTGACGGACAAACTCCCGGCACCTTCTGAGGAAATGATTCTTTATGTGGAACTCAAAATGTCTGCCGACAGAAATCCTCTGACAGAGAAGATGAAAAATCCTTTTGCGGATGTGGAATTTCAGGTTTTGACGGCTGATGGATTTGTGCCGTGTAAGACAAGAGATTTTACCAGTGCTTTTTTGACCAGCGGGGAGATCAGAGTACGCATGCCGGAGACAGAACCAATCTGGTCGGGAAACAGTGATAAGGAAGAAGAGATACCGTCACAGCCCGGGTATTTGGTCCGTGCGATACTAAAGGAGGCAAATTATGATGTGGCTCCGAGAGTGACATCTGTTTATCCGTTCCTTTTTGAGGTATGGCAGAAGTTCTCTATGTCAGAGTGTACCACTTATCAAAGAACTTCAGATATTACCGTCAGAAGTTCTATTGTCGGCGACGCATATATTGATGTATACTGTAAAGAGGAGAAGGGGAGTTCCTACCGCAAGTATATGTATACATCTTCTTTTGACGAACCGGGACGCTATTACAGACAGACGATGGGAGAAGATGGATTTTATCATATTGATTTTGACAGGAATATAACCGGTTTCGGACCGGAAAAAGTCAAGAACTGTGTTAAGGTTGTATGTTACACCGAGGAGGTTATGCGCCAGTACGCACTCGGAAATGTAATGGGATATGATGATCAGGTGATCGATCTTCCGTTTAAAAATCTGGTATCGGAAGGATTTTCCGTGATTGCAAGACGGGAAGATGGCATGGGCGGATATATATATGATTTTGTTCGTCCCGATTACGAGGCAGAAGATGCGTTGTGCTATCATTTACTGGAACATGATGGTAAGATTTTGATTGAGGATGCGGGAGATTTTATAGGTGCGGAATTGTTTCTGGCGGGTATTTCCGTAACCCGTGGCAGCGAGGGAAATATACGGGCGGGCAATGAACTTTTATCTGCAAATCCTGTGGCTGATGTACCGGTACGTTTCTTCAATCCGGGGCCCGGAACAGGAGGAGCATACAGAGAACGCTTATCGGATGTGCGTCACAGATTTCTGGCGGATATGGAGAAATCCTATACTGCAGTGACAGCATCTGATTTCGAAAAGCTGGTAAAGAGCACACCGGGGCTGATTATTCACAAGGCACGGGCGTATATGGACGAGGAAAAGAATATGGCAAGAATTGCCGTGAAGCCGGGTAATGATGAGGAATTTCCGAAATTGACGGAATATTACAAAAAGATCATTATGGAACATCTTGACTCGAGAAGGCTTCTTTCCACAAGGATAGAACTGACATCACCGGTATATACCAGAGTCAATGTGAGCGGCACGGTATATGTGAAGCTTAACTACGACAACAGTCTGGAACAGATAGAGCAATGCATACGCGAGAAAATTGATTACATCCATACCGATAAAAATTTTGGTGAGAGACTGTCATTTGATGATTGTTTCCATGCAATCGAGTTGTTGGATTGTGTGAAGAATGTATATGATCTTTCCGTGTTGCCGCATTCACTGGCACATGCAAAGCTTGTTGAGGCAGACATTGTGCCGGATGACAACTGCCTGCTGTACCCGGGGGATATCAAGATAGAGGTTGTCACCTACGATCGTTAATGGAGGGATACTATGGCAAGAACTGTTTACAGCATTAAAAAGAATCGTTTAAAGCAGTCCTACGGAGAAGGCATTTCAATGGATCAGAATGCCACGATTTATCTGGACGAACATACCTCTGTACACAGGCTGTATCTAAAGAGTGTGGATGCTGCCGAGGAAGATGCGGAGTGGGGAAGATTCTCTTTTCGGACACATTTGTCTGAGGAGCAGGTGCTTTATGTATATGCCTTTGCATCCAATGATTCCTATATTCGGATGGGGCAGGAGGATGTGGATATCAATCGTTTTCTCACCTCAGGCAATATATCCGATGATGCAAAGAAGATCCTTATGTGCCAGCCGGGGGCACTTCGTTTTGTAGAAAAGAACGATCTGCTTCTGTACGGATTGAAGGGAAGATATCTGTATCTTTCCATTGAAGTTATGGGAGAGGGGGACGGATATCTGTCAGCACTTAAGGTGGAACGCGGTTCCGATGAATTTATGGAAGCATTTCCGGAAATCTATCGGGAAAATAATGACTTTTTTCATCGTTATATGAGTGTATTTAACAGTATTTATAACGATTTTGACGACAATGTAAATAAATTGCCGAAGTTGCTTGATCTGGATGCTTGTCCGGATCTGCTGCTTCCGATGTATGCGGGTTGGATGGGAATTGATGTTCAAGGAGATTTCTTAAAACCGGATGCGTTGAGGGAACTTGTAAAAGAAGCATATACCTTGAATCGGATGAAGGGAACAAAGGAATGTATAAAGAGAATATTGGAGATTGCTATTGATGAGCAGTTTCTTATCTTAGAAGAAAACCAGATGAAAGAGTATACAGATGCGAGAGCTTCCAATGAAGGAGTGTTTGATGTTACGATTCTGGTGAAGAAACAATTGAGTGAAAATGAGAGATATCAACTTTCTTATCTTTTGGAGCAATTTATGCCGGTCAGATGCCGTTTGAAACTGGAAAGCTTCCGGGATTCCTCTATTATGGACAGCCGAGTATATCTGGATATGAATGCTCAGGTGGCCGGTGCGAAAAATGCTGCATTAGATGATTATTTGGGACTTGATGGCAATATTATATTAGAAGAATAAATATGACTTGGAGGACAAAGATATGACGATTAAAGAGATAAAAAAAGAAGGAGAAATTTTACTTGAAATCACGGGAAGGATTGATACCACAACGGCACCGGAGTTGCAGCAGGCGATATTGATCGCATTTCAAAAGGTAAAGAAACTGGTGATTGATTTTAAAGCCGTTGAGTACATATCAAGTGCCGGCTTGAGGGCTCTGTTGATCGGAGAGAAAACAGCCAAATCCAAGGGAAGCAGTATGGTCATTACCGGTGCAAATGATGCTGTAATTGATATATTTAAGGTGACAGGTTTTATCAATATTCTTACATTGGAATAGGAGATATTACACAATGAAAAAAGGGAAAATAATACTACTGAATCTTGTTATAATTGCATATATCGTAACGGTGGCCGGCTGGTTCTTCAATGACGGAAGACTGTTTTATGGCGGATTTGGAACATTCACGGTTGTTCTCATCGCATTTATGATTGTTGCTATGATAAGGCCGAATACGCACAAGGATTTACAAGAGGAAGAAATCGAGACGGATGATCTTTATGATGACGGAGAGAAATATGAGGATAATGGTACGGAGGGAGCATTATCCGAAGATTTCGATGCAGCAGATACGTCGTATGAAACATTGGAACAAATATCGGAACGGTTTCGAAATGCCAATCGTCACGATGATGATCAGAATGACGAAAATGGCAGTGAAGAATCGCAGGACGGAGAGGAAATTACGGGAGATATCAGTGAAGAGTCGCAGGACGAAGAGGAAGGTACGGGAGATTTTAGCGCAGAGTCGCAGAGCGGAGAGGAAGGCACAGGAGATGTCAGTGCTTACCGGATGGCGATTGAAGATCTGAAGGAAGAACTTGTCGAGGTGCGTGAGGAGCTGGAACGCGCAAACCATGAATTGGCGGAATTACGGTCCAAAGAAAAGGATTCTCGCGAGAGGGGATTGTCCATCCTTCCGGAGAGTATGATGCCAAAGGAAGAACTGGACACCATTAATATCGTTGACGTCGCAAAGGGTGTGGCCGATGAACTTCAAACGGATGCTTTTAAGGCAGGTCTCAGAGTACAGGTTTCCGCCGGAGAGGAACAGATTCTTGTGCGGGCGGATGAAGAACTTCTCCGTGTTTTGTTCCGCAACATTGTGGACAATTCAATCAAATATATGAATCGTCAGGGGATTCTGGTCATTACACTTTCTACGATAGGTGATGATCTGTTTGTGGTTTTAAAGGATAACGGAGACGGATTAGATCCGGAAGAGACAAATCATATTTTTGAGTTAAATTATCAGGGCTCAAACCGAATATCCGGAAACGGTCTTGGACTTGCACAGGCAAAGGCTGTTGTGGAATATTATGGTGGAAATATATATGCGAAATCAACGCAGGGTGGCGGTATGGGAATATATATTCAACTGCCGACATCGTGATTGTGCAGAATGGTTTGCAGAACTGACTGAGAGGTATGAATTATAACCGGAGGTGAAAACATGTCATTACTGTATTCGAATCTGTCGGACCGTTTGATGGAAGAGAATCGGCGGGTAAATGCAGAAAACAAACAAAAAAATGATATTCAGCAGGATCAGGATGAGGATGAGATGGGATATGCCTACGATGAGCCGGTGCATTTTGGATTTCTCAATGAGAACAGAGGTATCTTTGTCAATAATGACGATGAGAATGCGCTGAATACGGCTAAAAGTGTATTTGACAAGACAGCAGTCTTTCGAGTAAAGCAGGACGAAGACTAGATGAACATAGCAATAACAGGATAATGTAATGATCGGTCAGATCAATATGAGATGAGGAGATGGAAGATTGGCAGGTAGAAAGAAAAAAACGGATGAAATGGAAGAACAGAATGTAGCGTTGGCGGAAACAAAGGGTACGAATGTTAAGAAGAAGTCGGATTCCGATGTGGAAGTGACGGGTGAAGAAAAGAAAAGAACGCAAAGACCTTCTACGATAGACGGGAAGAAAGTCTGCGCATTTACGGGCTATGATGAATATATGCGGCATGTATTCCACTGTGTGAACACATGCCTTTCCGCATATTTGGAGAATATGAAGTTCACCTTTTCAAACGGACAGGGCGGATATAAAAACGTGCTCTATCCGGATTTGGAGATTGCTTCCGATTCCTGTAATGAGCAGATCATGAAATACGAGCAGATGTATGGGGAGCAGGAGGAAGTGGAAAAAGAGTATACGGAAAAAACAGGGGGAAAAGAAGAATTCGATGAGGATTTCCTTTCTCTGCTTGACGCATTTTCTGAGACTTCCGACAATGGGCAGGAAGAAAATTCAAAGAGCAACAAGAAATCTTCTGCCTCCGGTTCAAGCAAGGCATTTGATGTGTTAGCACGTCTTGAATGGATATCGGCATGTGCGGAACGCACTGCGGAAAACGGAGTAAGGATGCCTTTTTACGAGCTTACAAAGAAGCTTGAAATGAGTCCTTTTGCAATGTTTACCTTTGCGAGTGGTGTGCTTTCTTCCACACAGACGGATTATGCCGGTATCTTCCAGATTGTGAATGAGAACGGCGGTCTCTCTTCTCCGACGATAGAAAGTGCGGCCAAAATCTTTTTCGGCCCCAATTATTCAATAACAGGGGCATACGGTGAGATGAGTGAATGCCTTGAAGTATTGCTGCCAATCCTGGATCTTAGGGTAGTTTCCAGTATGCCGTTTTCCACGGTAATTTCTCCGGATAAGCGTATTATCGACTATTTGTTCGGCAAAGATCCTATGCGCCTTGATGAAAATTATATTCGTTTTTTCAAAATGCTTACGAATGATGAGGAACTGGATCCCATTATGGCGAATGATGGTCAACTTGAGGCAATGAAAATATCCTACGGTGAGGGTGTCCGTATTTTCTCCTATTATGGAGACGAAGGAAGCGGAAGAAAGTTCTTTATACGTCATTTCTGCAAAGAAAACGACCTTGGTGCGATATCGATCAATTGCAAGAAGTTGTTTGTATATGACTTTAATTTTGTGGAAAAGGCTCTGTGGGCAGTGACAAGAGAGTGTATCTTAACCAATTCCTGCTGCTGTCTGGATGAGCTTACCTTTAGAGAGGATGAGAAGGAAAAATTCTACGGCTACATGGATCTGGCATTTGCAAAGCTTACGCAAAAGAAGATACTGGTATTTGCCATTAGCCGTGAGAAGTTAGCCATGAGAGATATTACCAAAGAAGAGGTGACGGAACTTGAGATACCGACCCCTACCAATGAGGAACGCGAGAAATGCTGGAATTATTTTTCGGAAAAGTATGCGCTTGATAAGGATGTGGATAAGTTGGAGATGGCGACCAAGTTCCTTTTTACACCGGGTAAGATCAAGTCCGCACTTCACAGTGCCAGAAGTCTTGCAACCATGAACAAGGAGATATTGATTTCACGCGCTACTCTGTTCCAGGGTTGTTACGGTCAGATGAGTTCGGAACTTACCCAGAAAGCTACTAAGATAAAGGCGAACTTTGGTTTTGAGGATATCGTTATGAATCGTGATCAGCGTGAGACGCTGGAGCATGCGATCGATCAGATGAACTTTAGAAAACAGGTATATGACGGTTGGCACTATACCAAGAAGTATCCATACGGACGAGGACTTTCAATTCTTCTGTTCGGAGCACCCGGTACCGGTAAATCCATGTGTGCCCAGGTTATCGCGCATGAACTGAATCTTGAACTTTACAGAGTCGATCTTTCAAAGGTTATTGATAAATACGTCGGTGAGACTGAAAAGTCTATTTCCATGATCTTTCGAGAGGCAAAGAAATGTAATGTCGTGTTGTTCTTTGATGAGTGTGATACCCTGTTTGCGAAGCGTTCCGATGATGGAGGATCCAATCAGGCGTCCAACAATAATAAGACTGCTTTGCTGCTGCAGGAGGTTGAGGGATATGACGGTGTGTCTGTGCTTGCCACGAACTACAAGCATAATATAGATCCTGCGTTCTTCAGACGTATGAAATATATTGTAGAGTTCCAGTTCCCGGATGTGGACACGAGGGAGATGCTCTGGAACACTACGATACCGAAAGACACTCCTTTGGCCGATGATGTGGATATCCGATATCTGGCTGAAAAGTACGAGCTGGTTGGTGGTAATATCAAGAACTGTATACTGAATGCCGCTTTTCTGGCCGCAGCAGATCCTGAAGCCGAAGGAAAGGTACACATGGTACACTACCTGCAGGCTGTCAAATACGAGTTTGTTAAGGTTGGTAAAGTATTTACACGTTCCGATTTTGAGCCTTATGCAGACCTGATCTTCGGAAAACAGGGCAGCCTGATATGACAATAGATCAGAGCATTAGGGGGGCAAAATACCTTTTGACCCCAACATCATGATATAGATACATAATACTTCGTTAATTATTTTTCGGGAAACGGGGGGATAGTATGGATGAAGTCGTATTGTCTGAAGAAGAGATAAAAGAGCTGAAAAATCAGATTTTAAATGGTGTAAAAAATGCGAAAGCTCAAAATATAAAAGAAAGAAAACAAAAAATTTACAATGATAATGCAAATTTGATAAATGATTATCTGAAAAAACAAAGAGAACAGGAAATAGTACGGCGTAATAGAAAAAAGAAGTCCCGGACCGGTGGTAATAAGAATATCCAAAACAATTATAATCGGACAGTAAAGAATGATCAGTCGGATAATTCTTTAAAGAATAATTTTATAAAGAAGGAAGAAGAAAAAAGGGAAGAGATCAATAACAGAATAAAGAAAAGCTTTCCGGAACCGGAAAAAACAGACGAAAATAAGCTTCCTGAGGTAGAAGGCGGGAAGGGTGTATTTGAGTTGCCACAAGATATGGAAATTGAAAAACAGCCTGAGGAGAAGAATGCAGGACAGGAAGATGAACTTATCTTAGAGATTAATGGAAAAGTGGTAGATATAGAGAATCTTGAGGAGAGAGTTTCCGCTGTACCGGGAATGGAAGAAGTAGAACAGAATGAAGAAAATGACCGGCAAGGTGACATTGCGGATCATGTGATCAATGAAGTCGGTGCAGCAAAGAATGAACCGAATAACGAAGTAGAGGAAGAAGCAAAGAATGAACGGAATAACGAAATAGAGGAAGAAGCAAAGAATGAACGGAATAATGAACCGAATAACGAAATAGAGGAAGAAGCAAAGAATGAACGGAATAATGAACCGAAGGAAGAAGCAAAGAATGAACGGAATAATGAACCGAATAATGAAGTAGAGGACGCAGCAAAGAATGAACCGGAAATAGAATACGATGATTTTCTGAGTGGCTTATATTTTGTGCTGACCGGAAAAGAGAAGAGATATACTGCAGTAGAGAGAAATGAGCTTATGGACAAAGACGTCGATAAGCGATTGTTATATCACCGTACGATGCAAAAAAAACTGGAACTTGATGCCGTTAACCAGATTAAAAAGGAAAGAAACAAAAATGAGTTCAAAGACAAGATAAAAAATTTTGAAGAGAATATGCGGGATACTGACGGAATGAGGCGGATTGACGGTTTTCTTAAGATGGACTATACCATTTTTGATAACTTCGAAGACATCTATATTGTGTTGAACTTCGAAAAATTGAATAATGCAATTGAACAGTCGGAACATATTTATAAGGATGTGTTACCTTTAGCAGTCGAGGCCGGAACCATTGACGAGAACACCCGGGTGAATGTTACCGCGCTTGCAATGGCAATCGATGACTACAAGGAATATATGAATTATCGTATCATGATAATAGCAGATGAGAATTATACGTTGGCATTAGACGAAGAACCGTTTAGAATGAACGCAGATGACGCTGCAATTTATGAGAGATTAGACAAGTTCACTTCAGACAATAATCTGAGTGAAAGAAACCTCAATACTTTGATGCACTTTGTTACATATAAGACCGGCATGAACGGTAATGACAAAGGTGATAGAAAAAGGAATCCTTTGTTTGCCGAACATTTTAATGATGAGAAGAGCAATATGCTTACCCGTATGCAGCAATACGGGTTTAGTGCTGAGGAAAAGGAAGAAAATGTTGATGAGGATATCGATGAGGATCTCGCTGCGCTTGAACAACAGGTAAAGGCTGAGGATGTTGATCAGGAGGCTGACAGGGAAGCTGCGAATATTCCTGAAGTCCCTGAGATACTTATTCCTAAGAGAAGAAGACAGCTTAATTATCTTATAACGGGAAATGATATTATGCCACAAGAGTTGCATGAGGGCGAAGAGAAAAACAGAAGTGACCTTGCGGGCAAGGCAAGAGAGATATATCAGGCGTGGGAGAATATGAATCCTGAACTTTCACTGGAAAGAGCTCTTCTTGATGTGTCCAAGTATGAGGAACAGGGTTTTATACTTCCGCCTGAGATACTTGAAGTGGTAAGGGCGGGAATCCGACCGGGAGAATCTCTTGAGGTAAGGAAGGCGAATGCAGATACTTTGGCTGAAGGAATGTATCGTGGAGATAATGAGGATGCTAAGCAACTTCCACATATATTGATCAGCAATTATATGCGGACTGATTTTTCAATATTTGATGCGCTGGATGATGAAGCAATCGTCAGTCATTACAACGAAGCAAAACGTCTGTTGAATTATGGTCTTTCTCTGCAGGAGCTGTTTTATCAGACAGCTGATAATAAAACCTGTCTGCTTTCGCAGGACAGGGCAGATAATTTTTATGCCATTCTCTCCGCACTTAGGGATTATATGGATTACGCCACAATACGTATGGATATCATTAGAAGTCCGTTTTATTCCCTGTTTGATGTTGATAAAGAGATTAAGGAACAGGATATTAAGCAGGTTGAGGATGCAGGTAAAGGAGAATATGAGGCAGATTTGTTGATGTATATAAAAAAATATGCAGATATTGCTCCGTATATTGAAAAAGTAAAAAGAGGAGGCTTCTATGAACGTGCTTCGGGTTATGGATATGTTGATATAAATGAGTATCTTGATGAAAATCCGGAAATGCAGGAGAAATTCAGAGAGTATATCACACAGGAAAAGAATATGGAAATGTTTGCTGTACTTCCCCAACTGGTGGAGTATTATGGGGAGGAGGATGAGACAGCAATAGAAAATATTGCCCGAAGTAACGAATTGCGAATTGAGCGTAATAATTTTAACAATGTTCAAAAGGTTGTAGGCAGCAATAAGGATTATGATGAAGTGAAGAACGATCCGAAGTATGAAGAACAGACTGCAGGGCGTGAAGCTCTTTCGGAGAGGGCGGTTGAACTGATCAACAGTCTGAATGTTGAGGAAACGGATGCCAATATATGGCTGGATGAACTTATGGATACTGATGTGAGCATACTCGATAACATGTCTTCCGATGAGAAGCTGATAGAGCATTTTGAGGATATATTAAAGCTTACCACCAGATGGAAAATCATCAAGGAGAAGCTTTCCGTATATGATGAACAGGGAATGCATATTCCTTCCGAAGACAGGATAAAACTTAAGGGATTACAGGAGATGCTTTCTGACGCACAGGTTTACCTTATATTAAAACTGAATCAGATAAAAAATCCATTTTATAAGAATATGCACCTCTCTGACGAGATAGGCAATGAAAATACGGATGTAGAAGCATTTAACAGACGGTTAGAAAAATTCGAGAATGACAATGCGGAGCTTATGAACTATGTGCAGGCAACAGGGCTTGTTGTCAATTCCGCATTTCTTTCGATGTTTGCCGGCAATGGAAAGAATACGGCAGAGAAATATATTCAGGCTGTTTCAACTTCAGAGGAAGCAAGAATACAGGAAACAAACCAAAATCGTATATCGAAAATGGCAGATAACTATGCAGCTGTCACTTATCTGTTTGACGGAGGAGAGGGACAGATTAACGCAGATATGCGCTTATTTTCTGAGGGATCAGGTAAGCGAGAAGGAAGAACCAAAAAAAGCTTAGAGGCAGTAGACGCGTATACTGCGTATAACGAAAAAGTTATGGATACTTTTAAGACGGCCAAAGAAAGGTTAAAAGTAATCCGTTATGCAAATTATGATATCGATCCTAAGATCATCAACGGAATTTATACAATGTTAAAGATCGGAGGTACTGAAGAGGACATCAAGTATAATACAGAGCTCCTTATGAACCTCGGGGCGGAGAATATTAACACAAGAGGAGCAGCGTACAAAGAGATGGTAGATAACTTACTCGCTGTTGAGCTATCTAAGTTTGACAGATGCGATGATGAGTATTTTATCGCTAATTATACGGAGCTTAAGTCTTTAGCGGAACCGGCAATCGCATTGGCCCGGCCGGGAGTGATCAATTCGTTTGCAAAGAACGGATATCGAATATCAGAACAGAAGAAGAAAAATCTGGTTGCCCTTTCGGATAATATCAAAAAATATATGGACTTTATGGATGCACGTATGAAGGTCATTCAACATCCGCTTTACGAACTCGTATTTCGGGAGACGGATAACAACAAGGATTTCAAACCTGAGGAATTGAAACAACGGATGTTAAGAGCCGGTCAGATGATGAGTTCAAAAGACAGGGACTATATAGAGGTTCTTGTGAATGCATTCTCCGTAAGCTTTCCGTTTGCAATGCGTAATATGTCTATGCGGGAACGACTTGAAGCAGACGGTTATAAAACTCCGGAGGGAGGAGCTTATGATGAGGATATCGCCGGTAATGAGGCTTATCAGCAAGAGATTGCAGACGATCATATAATAAAAGAGACAGTGGAGCTTCGGACAGAGCAGTTCGTTACCAATGTGCTCAAAGAACTTGGCACGGGTGATGGAAAGCAGAGTTTGGAGGATTATGAGAAGCAGAACGCTGACAGGGAGAAGAGAAAAACACTTTCCGAGAAAATGAGAACACTTCCGGAATTCGATAGCGTCGAGCCGGTAATACTTGTAATGGATCTTTTGGCAGGACATGAGGATGTAATTAATGCATTCCTCTCCATGGATTTTAAGGAACTTGATAATCTTAGTGATGAAACTATCGTTGAAAGATATCAGGATATAGCAGCACTTTGCAGAGTGGATGATCAGGTTCGTCCGGCGCTTGAAACACTAAGGGCAGATTATAATGATACGAACAAGGATGCGAAGGATAAACCAACAACCACAACAATATCTGCAGTGGTGGGCAGACTGGAAATGCTGAATGATCTGAGAAATTATATGGTGGTTAAGAGATTGGTTATCAGCAATCCACTATATGAGAAGCATTATAATGAGGCTTATCTATCGTATCATGAAGATGCGGGTGCTATGCATGATAAGATAGATTCTTTGGAGGGAAAGCTAAGCGAAGATGAGGCGGAATATCTTAGGAATGTTGCAAGTATTATGAGTAAACCGTTCATGGCAAGATACACCGGCAACGGTAAAACCACGGCTGATGCTTATGGAAAACAGCAGGAAAACGATAACTTTGCAAGAGGCGAGCTGAAAGATGAAGGTAAAAAGAACGTCATTTTAGATGAGAATGAAAGATCTGCGGGTGAGATTTCCGGTGATCCGGAGGATATCAATACTTCGTTGGCGAATATAGAGGGAGAACTGGGTTCTAAAGCAATGTCGGAACCGTTGAATGAATTGAAAACATTCACGGAAACTTCCCAATATCAGCAACGGCTCTATAAGAGAGAAATGCAAACCAGAAATTTTTCCAAAGATATCAACCATAATATGCAGCCGATCAAGGAACAGATTAAAATAATATTTAATCTGTTAAATGAGGAGATGAATTACGGTCATGATGACCAGTTTGCTGAAGAATTGGATTTGCTACTCAATCATTTTGAGGTATTGGGTGTATTATGCAGTCAGTATCTGACCGGTACGCGAAACAAAACGTCGGATGATATGAATCAGGCTGCGATCAGAAAGGTGCGAAGGATCAGAGATATTGCCCATTATGCATATACCCAGACATACACCAGTGCGCGCATGAGCCGTATATATTTCAGACAGCAGGATATATCCGGAAGAAGAGTTCCATGGATCAATATGTATCACTATGCGGAGCAACCTATTGTATGGGAACAGGGATTGGTTCCATATACAGAGATCAATAAAGAAGAAATATCGGCGATAAAAGGTGAGAAGAAACCAAGGACCAGGCTTAAGGAATTTACACCTGAGGATAATTCTTTTGTGAAGATCGAACACTGGATGACAATATTTTCCGAATGCAAGCCAGACTATGTCAATGCGATTGACCGTGAGCTGTCCATTAAAGACATGGAAAAGATTGAGAAGCTGGTAAACACTGTAAATATGCGGACAAATCAGGGGCTTCCGGATGATTCGAGGGATTTTATCCGGGCATGTGATGATATGATACATTCCTTTACCGCTACGAATATTCGATTAAAAAAGTATATTGATAATATGAAGGTTGAGACGGAGGATGACAAGACACAGAAGCGGATGTTGGAGAATGTTATGTACCTGTTGAAGTCACAGATTGATTTATACAATGTATATGGAAATAGCGTTCCGGATACATACGAGGTTATAAAGAATGATCCCAAGAATGATACGATCAGTGATGTATTTTTGTCATGGTATCAGGATTATGCAGCCAGAGCCATAAAAAAGATGGAACAGATGAAGCAGGTGGAAGCAGGTACAGGTGAGAAAGATTCGTAAACGAGTCTTGACATGAAATGAGGTCAGGGATAGAAGAGGTGATATACAATGTATGGATACGGAGATTATTATGACGAGAGACTTACCCAAATTCCATATACGGACAGCAGTGAAGAACTTGAGGATTACAGGGCATTAGTTGAGATTATGTTAGAGGATCTGGCGGGAATCAAGGGGGTCGGCACAGAGGAAGGATTGTTCTCCAAAGGGCTGGTAATCTCCGAAGCAGAGATGCAGGAGTATTTTGTGAATCACCCTTCCGTCAGAGAAAAGGATTTTTATTTCTATATATTGGGTGATGTGGTGAAACAGGCAATAGGACACATAGAAAGCAGAGAGGAGAGCACATCGGATAATGTCTTTTTGCCCATAAGGAATATCAGAAAGAATTTTGGACTCAGTGACGCTTGGACAGTGGCATTGGTACTTGCCTTCCTTGCCCATACGAACAGGGGATATGAGAGAATATATGGATTTTTGCAGGATGATATAGAAAGCAGTGAACCGACACTGGGACTTGCTGTTTCTTTGTGTGAGAGAGCCTTTTATGAGGATAAACTCAGTGCTTCAGATATACTGTCGGACAAGTCATATCTGTTCGGAACGTTATTCATGGAGGAGGGAATCAATCCGGTATATCCTCTTCGCACGAAACTGATCCTGACAGGAGCAGCACTGACTTATATGAATGGGAATACCACTCTTTTTGGTTATGGTGCCGGGATTCCGTATGGCTTGCTATGTGAATATGAAGACGGGAAGACGCCGGCCTTTTTTGAAAAGGAGGTAAAGGTGCTTTTCAATCTGATCAGACATGGTGACGCGTTACCGTGCCTGTTTGTGGAAGGCAGGGATCAGGATGCGATCATTCATGTGGCAGCGCTGGCGGCGCGTGCTAACGGAAAGCGTTTCGTCACCGTGTCGGGTGAGTCAATAAGTACGGCAGATGAAATGGAATGTTCCGGTATGGTGGCTTTTTTGTCTTTTTATGGTCATATGGAAGGAATTACGGTGATGGTAACGGATGTGACGGATGAGAGGCTTGCAGATGAATCCTTTACGCGCATATTGAAGAGATTGATCCGGACAGAGGGAATTGCCCCATTTCTATTTGCAGGAAGTGATCAGACACCGGAAAGATTTAAGACCGGAGCTGCGACGGGAACGCCTGTCCTCCATTTGCAACTACCGGTACCGGATGTAAAAGTCCGAACCACGATATGGGATTATTTTATCAAAGATGCCGGATTGTCCAAAGAAAAGGGATTTTCCAGCGAGGAGATCGCAGACTGTTATGAGGTAGGCTATGGTGTTATCAAGACTGCAGTGTCCCAGGCAAAACTCAATATGCTGGCAAATGGAGTAAAAAAGGTTAACAAGGATATCGTAGCCGATGCACTGAAAGGAATCGGAACGGTCAACTTCAAAGGACTGGCCAAGGAGGTGCGGGCAGTCTACACATGGGAGGATCTTTGTATTGGAGATACGGAGCGCAGAGTGCTTCAGACGGCATGTGACCGCTATAAGATAAAGAACCGCATCGGTGAGAACTGGGGCATTACGAAAAAAAATGCTTACGGAAACGGTGTATCGGTGTTGTTGTATGGTCCGCCGGGAACCGGTAAAACCATGTCGGCACAGGTGGTGGCAAGAGAAATCGGACTTCCGTTATATCGTGTAGATACGTCGCAGCTCTTCTCAAAATATATCGGGGAGACACAAAAGAACTTAAATGCGGTATTTGACGAGGCAGAGGCTTCCAATGTGATACTGTTTTTTGATGAGGCGGATGCGCTTTTTTCAAAGAGGACGGATGTGGAGAGTTCCAATGACCGTCATGCTAATCAGGAAATCGCTTTTCTTCTCCAGAGGATAGAGGAATATAAAGGAATGAGTCTGCTTGCCACAAACTTTTATTCGGGATTTGATCAGGCATTTGTACGTCGTATCACATACGCGGTGAGATTAGAACAGCCGGATTACGAGACAAGACTCTCTCTTTGGAACAATACGCTTCCGGAAGAGGTCCCGAAGGAAAAATCAATTGATTATGAATTTTTAGCAAAGAATTTTGAACTTACGGGAAGTAACATCAAGGCAATCCTTCTCTCGGCTGCTTATATGGCCGGAGCAGAGGACGGAATGCTTTCCATGGCACATATCGTCCGGGCTATGAAATATGAGTTTGACAAGCTCGGCATGATGCCGGACTCGGGCAAATTTGGACCTTATTCCGTGTATTTGTTTGGATGAAAAAATAATTACTTAATATTAAGGAGAGGGCCTGCTAAAACTATCTCTGACAGAAGCATAAAGATTGTGACATTTATGTGACATTTAATGTGGTATCTTAAGAAAAGATACGTAGAAGGAGAAGAGTGTAAGTTTTTTAAAGATAAATTTTTACACCACATAAGAAGATAATAGACGAGGATAGCTTATGAAACCAGATACCAAAACCTATTATGATATTCCTGAAGATTTTATGAATCGCTTAAAAGAGCGGGGATATAAGAAAGTAACCGGCGAACAGAAGAAAGAGTTCGATCCTTATTATGATAAGATGAATGAACATTGGTGTGCGAATACCAGTTTTGTGAATCTATGGGGATGGAGTGATACCTTTCCGGTATATTGTAAAATATCAAACGGATATGTATACCTGATCCAATTCCTGCGGACAGACGGATATCCGGTGGCTAGTCCTTTTTTGGGATGTTATACGAAAGATGGGATTACAGAGGCAATCAGGGAAATTAAAAAGGATTTTGAATATTTTGAGTATCCGTTGGTGTTCATGGATATTACGCCATGGATGCTCCCCTATTTTACAGAGACCGGAATTGATTTTGAGATAGAAGATCTTAGAGAACTTCAGGATTATATCTATACACCGGAGGCTTTATGGGAGGGATTGAATCAATCCGATGATCGTTATCGGTATCGTTATTTTAAGAGAAGATATCAATACGAGACAATAGAACTGAACTCAGAACATGCAGATGAGTGTCTGCGCTTCATGGATGAGCATTGGTGTAAATTCGAGGAGTGCAGCAAATGCTGCGGTTGTTTGAAACAAGTGATATTCCGTGTGGTTTCAAAATTTGACACGCCTGACGAATATGGTATATTGGTACGTGTAGAGGGGAAGACAGCCGGTATATGCATTGTGTCAAACAGAAATGGTCTTGGAATTTATCAATACAAAAATGCTGTCAATCAGATCAAGGGAATCAATGAATATTTGTTGCGCGAATGCTTTGAACGCTATTTGCAGAATGTAGATGTTATTAATTATACAGAAGATATGGGTATAGAAAATCTGCGTTATTATAAGGAGCA
This sequence comes from uncultured Lachnospiraceae bacterium, assembly GCA_905235545.1. Classification (GTDB taxonomy): domain Bacteria; phylum Bacillota; class Clostridia; order Lachnospirales; family Lachnospiraceae; genus CAG-590. The sequence goes on from CAJOMI010000001.1 coordinate 52,146, forward strand.
TTTGACCTCTCATTATTCGCTGCTCTCAAAATATACATTAAGTGAAAAGGTTAGATGATTATGCGATATTTATTTTTAAAGAAACAAACCGAATCAAATGAAGAACGGACAAAACAGGTGAATAAATATTTGGTTGCTATATTGATGTTGCTGCTGATCGTTTTTTCGGTTTTGCTCTTTCTGTTTAGAGGCTGGATTGGGGAGACAGAACTCTCTTCTTATGCACTGAGTGAGGTCTCTGATATTGCGGCAGATCGTGAGGGAAATCTTTATATTTTGGCAGATGCGACGGATGCTGTGTTAAAAGTGTCGCCGGATGGAGTTTTGTTAGACAGAATTCGATTCCCGGAACTCGATGATATGTCCTCTGCAATCCATATCGCAGTGGGTGGAGATGATAATATATATCTGCATGAAGTGGTGATCGATCAGGGAGTTTTGCTGGAAAAAGAGCAGATTGGACGATTGAATTCAAAACTGCATGATCTTGAAGTGCTGGATACCATTTGGGAAAAAGACGGAACCGTGCGGCAGTCTGTTGCAGGTATTGCGCCCACAAAAACAGGAATCCGTTATATCAAAAAAGATTCATCCGGTATGGTAGTATATGATGAGAACGCTACGGAGACAGTAAGTTGTTCCTATCCAAAGGCGGATGAGCAAATTCTGTATGCCGTTACGGACGATATTGGAAATGATATCTTCTATGTTACATATAATGGAGAGGTTTATCGTTATGTGAATGGAAAAGAGGATACCCTGCTCTATGACAGCGATGAACGAGAAGGAAGCGTTCCACAGTCTGTAAGCTATGCAGACGGGATATTGTATGTGACAGATATCGGATTGCGTGATATCATCATGATCAACGTGGACACAGGAGAAATGAAATTTCGTTCTACCGAGGGTGAGATCAAGGAACGTGCGATTGAATATTTTGTATCCGCTACGAATCATATGGTGTCTGCAGGGGAATATTCAATTACCCTTTGGAATGAAACGGATTATGTGCAACTGTGGGACTTGGAAATTGGCGGCGGTGTGAAAGCAAAAATTATATTCACATGGATTGCGATATTTTATATTGGCATTTTTCTGTTTATCATGTTGACCAGATTGCTTCATTATTTTTTCAGGCGGGCCAATATATATAGTAAGGTTGCTTTTTTTATCTTTATAGGCGTTGCGATTCTGGTTGCCCTTTTGGTTGGAACGATGTTCCCGGAGTTTCTCTCCCAGCTTACCGAGCAGATATACGAAAAAGAGATTCTTGCAGCTTCCGTGGTGGCAGATCAGATACCGGAAGATTCTTTTCTGGCACTGAATAAGCCTTCGGATTTTATGAATGAGGATTATAAGAAAGTGCAAAGTGTGCTGGACAGTGTATTTGCATCGGAAGATAGTGGATCCCAAGCGTATTATTGCGTGCTTTATCGCCTGATGGATGGAGTGATTACTCTGACTTATACCATGGAGGATATCTGCGTTGTATATCCTTATGATTGGGAGTATGAGGGAAGCGGAATGCAGGATGTCATGGAGAAAGGGACGATATCCCAATACAGCAGTACCAGTAATACCGGTAGTTATCTGTTTGTGCATTACCCGATTACCGGCAGTGATGGGAACATCATTGGATTGGTAGAGGTTGGTACCGATTTGAATTCAGTGACAGAAAAAAATAAAAATATTATTCTTTCTATGTTGTTAAATGTATTTGCCATGACAGTGGCTGTCATCATGCTCCTGGTTGAAATCATGTATTATGTGAAGGACAGAAATGCTTATATAGAAAAGAATAAACATTCGACAGATCCCGTATCATTGCCACCGGGGATTTTCAGATTTATTGTATTTTTAATATTTTTATTTACAAACCTGACCTGTGTGATTCTGCCAATTCATGCAAAGGAGCTTGCGGGGGGACAGGGAATATTTGGTCTTTCTCCGGCTATTTCAGCTGCGATTCCGATTTCGGCAGAAGTTTTTTCAGGTGCGGTCTTTTCTGCACTTGGAGGGAAAATCATTGACAAACTCGGTGCAAAAAAGGCGATATTGGTTTCCGGTATATCGTTTACACTTGGACTTTTGGTGCGTGTGGTGCCGCATATTTTGATGCTGATTCTGGGTTCTGTCCTGTTAGGTGCCGGATGGGGCGTGCTGCTGATTATGGTAAATGTACAGATTGCGGAACTTTCAGATGAGGAGAAGGATAAGGGGTATTCTTATTATAGTGTATCCTCTATATCGGGGGTTAATTGTGGAGTTATACTCGGAGGATTTCTGGTACAGTGGTGTTCCTATACCACAATCTTTTTAATAACCGCTGCAGTCAGTGTGTTGTTATATATTGTCTGTCGAAAGTATCTTGCAGACAATATGCCGAAGTATGATAAGACAGAATCAGAAGAGAACACATCGGACGGTCATAGTAACTGGAGATTGATTTTAAGTCCTCGTGTTTTATGTTTCTTTGGAATGGTGTTAACACCGCTTTTGATCTGCGGATATTTCCTGAATTATCTTTTCCCGATCCTGGGATCGGAATGGGGCATGTCCGACTCCTATATCAGTTATGCTTTTATGATCAGCGGAGTGATTGTGCTTTGTTTTGGAACGCATTTGACGGAAGTTTTTACCAGACGTAATCTGCGGCGTTTTGGTCTTACGGTGTCAGTTTTACTTTATGCGGAGGCATTTCTGGCTATGGCACTTATGGAGAATATTCCATCGCTTTTGCTGGCGCTTGTATTGATCGGATTTGCAGACAGTTTCGGAATACCACTGTTAACCAGTTACTTTACGGAGCTTGATGAAGTCGAACAGTTTGGTTATGACAGAGCATTTGGTGTTTACAGTGTGTTTGAGAACGGCGCACAGTCGCTGGGCGCTTATGTACTGGGTATTGTATATAATATCGGGATACAAAAAGGTATGTTATTATTAGTAGGAGTCATCACGATATTTGCATTAGCCTTTTTCTTCACGTCGCTTCCGAAAAAGAGCGCTTGCAAATGAGATTGAAATTGCGGGAAAAACGGATGAATCGACACGAAGTGGAAACTGCTATGAAAGAGGAGTAATAATGGCATGAAGAGATCAGAAGGAAAGAAGAAAAAAAAGATAGGAAAAAGATTACGTCTGTTTACAACAATTGTAATATTGACATTGACTATTATTTTAATTGGTAGTTCCACGGTACTGAATGTTATTTTTTTAAAAAACTTTTATAACGATAAAACGATGCAGATCGCAAAAGAAGCGGCAGATATGGTGGACCCGGAATATATCAGTGAATTATATGCAGCAATTTCGACAGAAGAGTATCGTCAAATATTTCAAAGAGCAGAGGAACAGAATGACTTCTCAGAGGTTGAACAGTGGATGGACGAAAAAGGCTTTCGGACAGAATTTGAACAGGAGATTGCCAAGTTAAAACAATTGGGAGAAAATATGTCAGCGAAATATATTTATGTTCAAATCGTGGAGGGGGATAAGTGCTTTACGATTTTAGACCCGTATGAAGAATATATTTCAGTTGGATGTGTAGATGAGCTTACAGGCAGCGCTTATGAAGATATTCATGGAAACCAACAGGTAACTCCTATCGTGGCAAAAACGGAATATGGCTGGTTGTCGACCGGAGGACAACCTATTTACAACACGTCAGGGGACCCGATTGCGATTGCGTTCTGTGATGTTGATGTGACGGATATGGTCAACAATATTGGAAGGACGGTATATATTAATGCAGCTATAAGTTTATTGATGGCATGTTGTATTTCTCTCTATATGGGAAGACATATCAAAAGAGAAATTACGTCTCCCATTGAAAAACTTACGGATGCGGCAGATGACTTCCGAAACGATGAGGCAGGCTTTTCAAAAGATAAGGTTGCTTTTTTGGATATAAATACCGGTGATGAGATTGAAGAATTATATCATGCTATACATTTCATGCAGGAAAGTATTATAGAATATATGGATAATCTGACCACGATTACAGCGGAGAAAGAGAGAATCAGTGCAGAGCTGGATGTGGCGACACGCATTCAGGCAAGTATGCTTCCAACAGTATATCCGGCCTTTCCGGATCAAAAAGAGTTTGATATTTATGCATCCATGAAACCCGCGAAGGAGGTGGGCGGTGATTTTTATGATTACTTTTTAATAGATGATGATCATCTGGGAATTGTGATCGCGGATGTTTCGGGAAAGGGAGTACCTGCTGCACTCTTTATGATGATGAGCAAGATTGTAATATCGAACTTTGCGCATATGGGACTTTCGCCGTCGGAAGTCTTGAAGAAGACGAATGACTATATATGCAAGAGCAACGAAGAGGAAATGTTTGTAACGGTATGGTTTGGAATTATGGAAATATCGACCGGGCATATTGTGGCAGGAAATGCAGGGCATGAATATCCTATGATCCGGAGAAAGGATGGAGACTTCGAGATCATGGAAGATAAGCATGATTTTGTGCTTGGCGGTATAGCAGAGATGTCATATACAGAGTATGCGTTCGATTTGGAAAAGGGAGATACTCTTTTCATCTATACGGACGGATGTCCGGAAGCGACAAATGAGCAGAATGAACTCTTTGGTACAGACCGTATGTTGGAGGCATTGAACAGAAATGCCGATGCAGATCCAATAGAGATTTTGGAAAATATGACAAGTGCAGTAAATGATTTTGTGAAGAGTTCCCCACAATTTGATGATTTGACCATGCTTGCGTTGAAATTTGTATGAAGCGAACAAGGCATTTATCTCGTTAGTGAATCTTGGAGTGATGTTGAGGAGGTATATTTTATGAGTAGCAAGGAAGAATTAGAAATTGAAGCGGTGGTGGAAAATTTACCGCGGGTACTTGATTTTGTGAATTGCAATTTGGAAAACAAAGATTGTCCACAAAATGTGCGGGTGCAGATTGATATTGCAGTAGAGGAGATCTTTGTCAATATAGCATCCTATGCGTATCAACCGGGAAAAGGTCCGGCGTGTATTGAAGTTGAGGTAAAAGACGATCCACTTTCTGTGGAACTAACATTTATCGATGGAGGTGTACAGTATGATCCGTTGGCGAAGGATGACCCGGACATTTCAATGTCGGTTGATGAGCGTGAGATTGGCGGACTTGGAATTTTTATGGTGAAACAAACTATGGATTATGTAGAATATGAATATGTAAATGGCAGGAATATTCTAAGGATAAAGAAAAATTTTGACAACGAAGAGCAATGAGAATAAGAAGAATGGATGCAGATGTATTTTTCTGCAGTATTCTTTAATGTTAGGATGATGCGAATGAGAAAATATAAGATATTCGTAAGTTCGGTTATTTTAGTGCTTTTCTCCATAATAGTCAATACAATGGATTTGACAGTGTATGCGACTCCCGTATCAGGTGTTCATGAAGAATATGAGGAGGCGAAAAATCAGGCCGAGATGGATGATTTGACGGTAAGCAGGCTGATTGAACGGATAGCGGAGATGAATAGCGAAATGATAGAAGATGCCGAATTGATCGAACGGACATTTCAGGAATTGTCCGACCTTGAGAAAAAGACGAAAGAGTCCGAACAACGGCTTGAGGAATATGAAGATGACTATGAAATGGCAAAAGAGTATCTTTATAAAAATATTCAAATGGAATATGAATCAGGTGTCCGCAAGAGTTTATTGCTTTCCTTTTTGGACTCGGAGTCGATAATGGATTTTCTGCATCGCACGGAGTATCATGATGCTGTTCATACATATATCGATGAGAGGATGTTTTCCTCTGAATGGATGATCGAGCGGTCGGAAAAAGAGAAAGAAAATCTTTCGGAAATAACAAATGCAAAGAAGATAGAACTGGAAAAATATGAAAGTCAAAAAGAAGTTCTTAGTGAAAAGGTGACCGAGCTTTCCATCATGATGCAGGAAGCGAAGGAGATGGCAGATTCCTCCAAAAAATTTGAAGAAGAACTTGAGAAAAAAATAGCGGAAATGGAAGAACAGGAGCGGGAACTGACCAGACAGGGCGGGAATAACGGAGATAACAGTAATGTTGATTATACAGGGAATGGCACAAAGTATTATTATGAGTCGGCATATCCATATACTGATACCGAACTTACGTTGATGGCAGGAATTATTCAGGCAGAGGCAGGCAGTACAAGCTATCCGGGGATGATTGCGGTTGGGAGTGTTGTCATGAATCGTGTGGCAAGTCCCCGATTTGATAATACGATTGAAGGTGTGATCTATGCCAAAAGTCAGTTTGAACCGGTAGCAACCGGAAGACTTGCCGTAATTCTTGCAAACGGTCCGGAAGCTTCGTGTTATACGGCTGCAAAAGATGTTTTAAGCGGGAAACGCAATGTCCCTAATTATTATTTTAAAGCTGCATGGTATGCAAGGGAGCATGGTATACAGGGAGTTGAGATTGGAGGAAATGTGTTTCATTAAGTTTCATTAAGTACCGGCGGCTCCAAAGCACCTGTTTGTGGAATCTGTACAATATGTACAATCTAATATATAATATTAATGAGTTTCACAATTATCTAGAGATAAGGAGAGTTGAAGGGAGATATAGAACTATGAAAAACAGAAATGCTGTTTTACCAATGTCTCAGGAAATGTTGAAAATAATATCTGACTGTGGGTACAGAAAAGTAAAACCGGATGATCAGGTATTATTTGATTTGTATTATGATAAGATGAATCAGCCATGGTCAGCTGCGACCAGTTTTTTGAATGCAGTTGTATGGGAGGAGAGCTTACCTGTATATTTTAAAGAATATGAAGGAGTCATAATTGGAATTTGTTATATAGCCGAAGAAAAAAAACTGGTGGGAATACCTTTTATCGGACATTATACCGATGCGTCGGTTGCACGTTCCTTTGCAGTCTTAAAAAAAGATCTGCAAGCGCTACATGCACCGGTTGTCATCATGGATGTGACGAAATGGATGTTGCCATATTATGAGTCGATAGAGGGGGAAGCTTTTGATGTGGAAGACAGACGTGACTACATGGAATATATCTATCAGACGGAAAGTTTTGAAGCAGGGATGAATAAGCAGGATGACCGATATCGCTATCATTATTTCATGCGTAAGTTTAACTATGAAACGGAGGAGATCACAAAGGATCATCGTGAGGAGATTTTTGAATTTATGGAGCAAATCTGGTGCGGAAACAGAGACTGCAAGGAATGCGATTTTGGATGTCTTCTGGATGGAACGGACCGTGTTCTTTCGGTATATGACCGCATCCGAGCTGATGGAATATTGGTGCGTGTAGATGGGAAAATGGTAGGATTTTGTATCGTGACGAAACGTATGGGGCAGGGCGTATATCAGTTCAAACATGCGCTCAAGCAATATAAAGGAATCAATGAATATTTGTTAAGGGAATGCTATGAGCGATTTCTGAAGGACGTGGATTTTATTAATTATACAGAAGATTGTGGAATTGAAAGTCTCAGAAGATATAAGATGAACCTGGCAGAAGAATATTCATTGTCTTCCAGACTGACACTCGTGGAAAAATAAATGATAATTCTTTTATGTTTCAGTATCATAACATCGGAGAGATCCATACTCTAGTAATAGATAAAGTATGGATCTTTTTATGATTGAAAGTAAAATGAGCCCGGAATTGTTAATGGCATTGGGTATTGCGGAAGAAGAGAGGAAAAAAAGTCTGAATCTGAATGTGGGATACAGTACTGCATCAGATCTGTGGGAACTGATCATTCGCTATACGGGAAACCTGATCGCAATTCGGGAAGAACTTGAAATCCGGATCGAGGAATTATTGGGCGGATATGCAGTGATCCGGATTCCTGAATTTCTGATCGGCAGACTTTCCGATTATTCGGAAATTGACTATATAGAAAAGCCGAAGGCGCTCCTTTTGTCGGAGATGGAAGGCATTCGTCAGTCTTGTGTCAACAGGGTTCGGTTGCCGGATTATGATCTGACCGGACGTGGTGTGTTGGTGGCTTGCCTCGACTCCGGAGTGGATATCTATCATCCGGATTTTCGAAATGCTGATGGTACGACAAGGATTGTTACACTTTGGGATCAGACCGTGCCGGGCAATCCACCGGTCGGATATACCATTGGGAGCGTGTATTCTGCACAGGATATCAACATGGCTTTAGAGGAAGGGGAAAGTGGACGTGGTTTGTCGGCAAGTCGTATTTACAGGAACTTAGTCTATCCGGTAAGTGACCGGGTGCCGGAATATGATTCGACCGGACACGGAACTGCTGTCCTCGGAATTATGGCAGGAAATGGAAATGCATCGAATGGAGAGATTGTAGGTGTAGCACCGGAGGCAGATATCATTGTAGTGAAACTTGGAAATACAGATGACAGGGGATTTCCCAGGACCACACAATTGATGCGCGCCATTGACTATTCGGTGCGATATGCAATCGAGGTCGGGAAACCGCTTGCAATCAATGTCAGTTTTGGAAATAATTACGGTGCGCATAATGGAGATTCCATATTGGAACGGTATATCGATACCGTATCCGGACTGCATAGAATATCGATTGTTGCAGGAACCGGAAATGATGGTATGACTGCACGTCATACGTTTGGAACGCTCCGAAGCGGCGCGACGGAAAGTGTAGAGATCTTTGTGTCAGACTATGTGAGTTCTTTTAATTTGCAGATATGGAAGCATTATCAGGATGTTTTTTCCATATCCATAGAATCCCCGACCGGGAGGCGAATCGGCCCGGTTTCCGTCTATGCCGGTGTGCAGGAATATATTCTTCCGGAAGATATTATTACAATCTATTACGGAGAACCGACGCCGTATAATCCGGAGCAGGAAATCTATCTCTCATGGATTCCAAGGGAGACATATATTACATCAGGAATTTGGAAGATAGAGGTGGAACCGCAACGTATCATTGCAGGTGATTATAATATGTGGCTTCGCAGTACCACGGCTGAAGTATCCTTTGTCCGCGCATCGAAGTTCAACACGTTGGTGATCCCCTCCACTGCAAGGTCTGTGATATCGGTTGCTGCCTATGACTCGAGAAATGATACCTTCGCGGCTTTTTCCGGAAGAGGACCGAGTCTTGAAATGGAGTTGCCACAAGGAGTCGGGAAACCGGATCTCACCGCACCGGGAGTTGCCATCAACACTTGCATGGTGGGTGGCGGGTACGGTGTTGTTTCCGGTACCTCCTTTGCCGCTCCGTTTGTGACAGGTGCTGCCGCACTGCTGATGCAGTATGGGATTGTGGATGGGAAGGATCCGTATTTCTATGGTGAAAAGATACGGGCAAACCTGATCAAGGGGGCACGCAGATTGCCATTTCAGGAACAACAGCCCTCTCCAAGAGTTGGGTGGGGAGCTCTTTGTGTGGCTGACAGCCTGCCATAACGTACAGCTTGTAAAAACGGTCTGTTGTGATATGCATCATGATAACACTTGGATTTTATTCTGCAACAGAAAACCCCCTCCAACCTGATCTGACAGGTTAGAAGGGGGCAACGTCCGGCTTAACCGAATGACATTGGCTGTGAAGCGTAGCGATTATCCGAGTTCACAGATAATCTCTTTAATTTCACCGTTTCTTACCTTTTCGGCAAGTTCACCGGTCAGTTTGGTTCCGTAAGAAGTTCCGTCAATCTGGATATCGGTTACGGCAACTCCATTTTCACCATAGGTACTCTTGTGAGCAGGGTTCTTATAGGTAACCTTTGTGTTGGAGCAAAGCTGGAATTCTACTTCGCCGTTGTCGTCGAACAGCCAGTCAACCAAAGCAGGCTGTAAGCGGAAAGTCAGTTCGCCATTCTCTACAGTAAATGGATTCTTGCCTGCCATCATCGTGCTCCACATAGAAAGAACCTCGGTATTGGAACCGGAAAGTCTTGCCTGGAATCCTCTTCCGTGAGTAGATGGATCCGGATTCAGGCTGGAAGCGATGAAGGAGGAATTTTCCAGAGTGCTTCTTCCGTATACGGCAGGATCCACAAACGGGATAAATACCGTCTGTAATTCCTCGTAGAATGCATCATATAAGCCGGCTTCCAGAATACCTAATTGATACTTGTAAGCCATGTGAAGGAATATGCTTTCTCTCTCCAGCCAACCGGCGGTGAAGGCACGTACACGTCCGTTTTCCATGCTGAGTGCATCGATCGGTACACTGGTCTTGTACATCTTCAGTTTCCTGTCATAAAGATCACTTGCCTTTACGGTCTTTACCAGATTGAGAGCTTCCTCTTTGTCGGATAAGGTCTTTAGGTATCTTGCCGGTCCCTCTAAGAAGGCAGGGAGTTTAACAGGGGTAAGATGATTGACCTTAACGGCAGGAAGACCATAATGTGTCAGAACCGGATTGCCTTCGGCATCCTTTACCACTTCGTAATCATCTGCCTCGTATGTAATATAGGTCGGCATCAATCCATCTCCGAATTCTTTTGCCTTCTGGATACCCTTTAAGATCTTCTCATGGGCATTGTCTAAATATTCTTTCAGTTCTTTTCCGGAGAGGGTTTCCTCTTTTCCGGTCATGGTGATCCATACCCTGTCACGATAATTCTCGCGAACGGTAGCCACTGCATCCCAATACTCAAAATCAGACAGTTCGCCGGCTTTATAAGCGGATAACTTGGCAGCGGTTTCACGGATCAGATAAGCAATCTCTTCCGGAAGAGCGTAATCCTTGGACGGATCGATCTCATCCGCCAGGAAGTGTACGATACGCTCTAATTCCATTGTCTCTGCAATACCGCTTCCGATCAGACCCGGAAGTCCGTTCATGGCGTCATTCCATCCCGGTTTGCCACCTTCCATCTCGACACCCATACCTTCCGGATCCAAGGTCGCGAATTTGATGGCTGCAAGGAATAACATCTTGGTAAACAGAGATACTTCGATGATATTGCCGTTTTCATCTTTTAACCAGTTGGTATCATTCTCGTCAAAGTCCTCCCGTCGACTCTTTTCCACATCTTTTTTCAGAGCGCCGTACTGTCTTACTTTGCCGTTGTTATCTACATATTTTTCACTTCTCGGCATAACCTTTTCCACACTGTCATAGAAACGGTAAGTTGCATTGCCATATAAGAATTCCTCTTTCTTGTCCGGGAAGATACGAAGATAATCTTCCACCAGATCGAAGTTGTAGTCAAAGTGGTCACTCCAGTAACCTTCTCCAAACTTCGCCTCAATATTCTGGGAGCAAAGCTCGGTCACTTCCTGTAAAAATGCATCCTCATCGATGGCAAGTTCGATATTCTTGCGGAAGATAGAGGGTGAAACGTCCCTGTACAAATCCGGCAAGTGCTTTCTTGTCCGCGTCAGACTTGGCAGCTTTCGAAAGCAGTGTATCCAGGTCAGACTCCTTATCCGGCAGTACGGAGAAAGTAGAAGAGCGGATCTCCAACGGGTTGTAACCGTCTGCCTGCACCAGACTGAAGAAAGTCTTTACGTTGAAATCACCGACTTCCGGATGGAAGAATACGTCATTTCTGCGGTTCTGGTTCACGTCACGGAAGTTACCGTTACCCTGTGAATAATATTCTCCGGCCGTTGAGAAGAAGTTGTAGTCACGCTCCGGATCGCCGTGCTTT
>CAJOMI010000002.1 GCA_905235545.1 uncultured Lachnospiraceae bacterium
ATATGAATAATCAGAATACATTTAATACACAATTTGTAGACGTTGTGAAAGACAATGATTTACAGGTGACAGATATTCTTGAACAGGTCTATACGGCTTTATCCGAGAAAGGATATAATCCGGTGAATCAGATAGTTGGGTACGTGATGAGTGGAGATCCGACTTATATCACAAGTTATAAGAACGCAAGAAGTCTGATCATGAAAGCAGAGCGGGATGAGATTATCGAAGTCTTGTTACAGAATTATATTGAGACAAGATTAAAAAAATAAGATGGTTTTACTCTATGCGTTCGTATTTTGAACGAACAGAGCAGGATCTGTCCGTTCGGGAACGGACGACGAATAACGGGAGACATAAGATAAGATGCGGATATTGGGACTGGATTATGGCACTAAGACGGTTGGTGTAGCCCTTAGCGATGAATTGGGAATCACTGCGCAGCCTATTATGACCATAGAGAGAAAGTCGGAGAATAAGTTACGAAAGACCTTAGCTAAGATTGAGGAGATCATTGACGAGTATAAGGTTTCTTTTATTGTGCTTGGATACCCAAAGAATATGAATAACACGATCGGACCACGTGCACTTGCCACGGAAGCGTTTAAAGAACAGTTAGAACGTCGTACCGGTCTGGAAGTTATTTTGCAGGACGAGAGATTATCCACGGTGGAGTCGGAACGGATTCTTATGGAATCCGGAGTGAGAAGAGAGAATCGGAAGGAATACGTGGACAAGATGGCAGCTGCCGTGATCTTGCAAAGTTATCTGGATCAGGCGGACTTATTTTGATAGGGATTTGAGAAAGGATATGAAGATGGAAGAGTTAGAGACAATTACAATTACCTTTGAAGATGATGAAGAGGTGGAATTCTATGTGTTGGAACAGACAACGCTGATGGGAATCCGCTATTTTTTGGTGACGCCGAGTGAAACGGAGCAGGAGGATGTGTGCTACGTGCTCAAGGAATATACGGATAGTAAGGATGCGGAATACGGAGAGTATGAGTTTGTTGAGGATGATAAAGAATTGGAATCCCTCTATCCGATTTTTAAAGAATTATTAGAGGACAGTGATTTGGAGGTAGAATTTTGAATATGAATACAAATAAGAGTGAGCTGAAAAGAAAAGAGAAAAAGGAGAAGGCTCCAAGTGTGAAGATCATTCCTCTCGGAGGACTTGATCAGATCGGAATGAATATTACGGCGATTGAGTATGAGGATACGATCATTGTCATTGACTGTGGTCTGGCATTCCCGGAAGAAGATATGTTGGGAATTGATCTGGTTATACCGGATGTAACGTACCTGAAGGATAATATAGATAAAGTAAAAGGATTGGTGGTCACGCATGGACATGAGGATCATATCGGGGCGATTCCTTATGTGGAGAAAGAGATCAATATCCCGATCTACACAACTAAACTGACTATGGGATTGATTGAAAACAAACTGCGGGAACACAATCTCCTGCACACGGTGAAGCGCAAGGTGGTCAAACATGGTCAGACGATCAATCTTGGATGTTTCAGGGTGGAGTTTATCCGGTCCAATCATTCGATTGCGGATTCTTCCGGATTGGCCATCTATACACCGGCGGGTGTACTGGTGCATACGGGAGATTTCAAGGTAGATTTCACTCCGGTTTTTGGAGAGACGATCGATCTGCAAAGATACGCGGAACTCGGAAAGAAAGGGGTTCTTGCATTGATGGCGGATTCTACCAATGCGGAACGTCCGGGCTTTACGCCGAGTGAGAAGAAAGTGGGAAGAACTTTTGACACATTGTTTGCTGAACATAAGAATAACCGTCTGATCATAGCGACGTTTGCGTCTAATGTGGACAGAGTGCAGCAGATTATCAACAGTGCGGATAAATATGGACGAAAGGTTGTGATCGAGGGAAGAAGTATGGTGAATGTGATCAATACGGCTTCCGAACTCGGATTTATTCAGATTCCGGATAATACTCTGATCAGCATAGAACAGATGAAGAGCTATCCGGATGAAAAGTTAGTGCTGATCACAACGGGAAGCCAGGGTGAGAATATGGCTGCCCTTTCAAGGATCGCTGCCAATATCCATGCACAGGTAAGTATCAAACCGGGCGATACGGTTATTTTAAGTTCCAGCCCGATTCCGGGGAATGAGAAAGCGATCAATAAGATCATTAATGAATTGGAGATGAAGGGCGCGGAAGTGATTTTCCAGGATACACATGTATCCGGACACGCCTGTCAGGAAGAACTCAAGCTGATCTATGCGCTGACCAAGCCACAGTATGCAATTCCGGTACATGGTGAGTACCGGCATTTGAAGAGACATTCCGAATTGGCGATGGAGATGGGAGTTGCAAAGGATCATGTTGTGATTCTGAGTAACGGCAAAGTTCTCGAACTGTCAAAAGAATCTGCCCGCGTCACGGGAAGTGTGACATCCCAGGGAATTCTTGTAGACGGGCTTGGCGTAGGTGATGTTGGAAATATCGTACTTCGTGACAGACAACATCTGTCCCAGAACGGATTGATCATAGTTGTGGTTACTTTAGAAAAACACAGCAATATGCTGGTGGCAGGTCCGGACATTGTGTCAAGAGGATTTGTATATGTGAGAGAATCCGAGAATCTGATGGAGGAATGTCATGATGTTGTGGATGAAGCACTTGGACGATGTATAGATAACAATATCACCGACTGGGGTAAGATCAAAACGGCGATCAAGGATGATCTGGGTGGATTTTTGTGGAGACGCACCAAGAGAAATCCGATGATTCTTCCAATCATCACGGAGGTCTAGAACCGGATATCGAAAATGTCCTGATTGAATGCAGAGAAAATAATAAGGCAGGGGCAAGATATGATAAAAGCAGCCAGAGAATTGAATCGGATCGTGAAAGAGAGTGAGGAGTATGAACGCTATCAGCATGCGATGAAGGCGGTGAAGGAGGATGCGGAATTATATCATTCCATGAATCAATTTCGCAGGAGAAATTACGAACTGCAAAGCTATGAGGATGGAGTGAATCGCTATCAGGAGATTCGCGACCTGTGTCACGAATATGAAGAGGTACTCCGTGATCCGCTTGTGAATGAATTCCTGTTGGCAGAACAGATTCTTGTGAGCAAATTGCAGGAAGTTTACAATATCATAGTAGATGGTCTGGAATTTGATTATGATTATATGGAGTGAGATGGTAAAAGATGATCGATGAAAAGGAAAGCATTCTAAAAAGAATATTACAGTTTTGTATGCAGCTTCTTGTGAATTTGTTTCTATTGTTTCTGCTGATAGAAGGATTTAAATCCTCCTATTATTTTTCATACAAACTGTTTGCGGATGTGCCTTACCGTGTGGGTGCCGATCAGAGGATCAGCATCACGATTGAGGAGGGAAGCACAGCGACTTTGATTGCACAACAATTGGAACAAAACGGAATTGTAGAGGGAAAGTATTTATTTCTGGCAAGAGAATATCTGGGCAAATATAACAATCGTATTCTGGCAGGTACTTATCAACTGGGACCGGATATGACGCCGGATGAGATATGCCGCACGATTTGCGGGATACAAAGCGAGGATGGAACATGATAGTAGATGAGAGAATTACCTCCTATATTCATTCTTTGATTCCTGACGAACAAGGGGTGATCGGAGAGATTGAGCAGAATGCTTTGCAGGAGGAAGTTCCGATTATTCGAAAAGAGACAAAAGAATGGATCAAGACCATGCTGCTGATCAAGAAACCGCTTCGCGTGTTGGAGGTTGGCACGGCAGTCGGATTTTCGGCAATTTATATGAGCCGGTTTCTTCCGGAAGAGGGTCATATTACGACGATTGAGAATTGGGAGCCACGCATTCAAAAGGCAAAGGAGAATTTTGCAAAAGCCGGTGTTGCGGACAAGATCACTCTGTTGGAAGGAGATGCTGCGGAGATTTTAAAAGATCTTACGGGACATTATGATTTTATATTCATGGATGCGGCGAAGGGACAGTATATACATTATCTTCCGGATGTGATTCGTCTATTGGCAAAAGACGGTGTTTTGATATCGGATAATGTTTTGCAGGATGGCGATATACTGAATTCCAGATATATAGTAGAGCGAAGGAATCGAACGATTCACAGCCGGATGAGAGAGTACCTTTATCAATTGATGCAGGATGAACGATTGGAAACATCGATTCTCCCATTGGGAGACGGTGTGGCGCTATCCGTTCGCAGATAGATTGCAATGGGAGAAAACAAAAATGAGACAAATCGAATTATTGATTCCGGCAGGCAGTCCGGAAGTGCTTAGGGTAGCGGTGGATTATGGCGCAGATGCGGTATATATAGGCGGAGAACAGTTTGGGTTGCGCGCAAAAGCACACAATTTTACACTTGCCGATATGAAGGAAGCGGTGGAATATTGTCATTCCCATGGGGTAAAGCTTTATGTAACGGTCAATATATTTGCGCACAATGATGATCTCGAAGGTATTCGTACCTATTTTGAACAATTGAAACCAATCGGTGTGGATGCCCTGATCATATCGGATCCGGCGGTTTTTATGCTGGCAAAAGAAATTCTTCCTGAGGTGGAATTGCACGTCAGTACACAGGCAAACAACACAAACTACGGAATTTATCAGTTCTGGTATCATCTGGGCGCTTCCAGAGTCGTTTCGGCCAGAGAACTCTCTCTCAAAGAGATCAGGGAGATTCGGGAACATATTCCGGAAGATATGGAAATTGAGAGCTTTGTACATGGAGCGATGTGCATTTCTTATTCCGGCAGGTGTCTGCTTAGTCATTTTCTGACCGGAAGGGATGCCAATCAGGGTGCATGTACCCATCCGTGCAGATGGAAGTACAGTGTTGTGGAAGAGAAACGTCCCGGAGAATATTTTCCGGTGGAAGAGGATGGCAGAGGAACCTATATTTTTAATTCTAAGGATCTCTGTATGATAGAGCATATTCCGGAATTGATCGATGCGGGAATTGACAGCTTCAAGATCGAGGGGCGCATGAAGACGGCACTCTATGTTGCCACGGTGGCGAGAACCTATCGAAAGGCGCTGGACGATTTCCAAAAGGATCCGGAATGTTACAGACGGAATCTTTCCTATTACAGGGAAGAGATTGGCAAGTGTACATACAGGCAGTATACAACGGGATTTTATTTTGGAAAGACAGATTCGGATTCCCAGGTGTATGATAACAATGAATATGTGAAGGCATATACGTATATCGGCAATGTAGAGACGGTGGACGAGAGGGGATATCTGCATTTTATGCAGCGCAATAAATTCTCGGTCGGAGACGAGTTGGAAGCGATGATGTTTGATGGAACAAACAAAAAACTTACGGTCCGGTCCATTTACAATGAAAAAGCGGAAAGCGTGGAGAGCGCGCCGCATCCAAAGGAACCGCTTGTGGTGGATTTGGGAGAACCGCTTCCTATAGGCACGATCTTACGTATGCGGACGGTCAAAGGCACGACGAAGCTTTGACAATGCTTTCTTTTCAATTCGTGATACATAGGAACGGGATATCTGCAATTGATCGGCAACCTGACGCTGGGTATGGGGAAAAAAGCCAAACAATCCGTAACGGAGTGTGAGGACTTGTAATTCCCGATGCTCCAGCGTTTTTTTCATGGATGTGTAGAGCTGTCTGACGTCTTCCTCCAGACAGAGATGTTCCGTGATGTCTTCCTCCTCACATTCAACAATGTCCAAAAATCGGATTTCGTTCCCCTCTTTATCTGTTCCGATCGGTTCGTACAAAGAAAGCTCTCTGGCACATTTTCTCTCCTGACGGATCATCATCAGCAATTCATTTTCAATGCATCGGGAAGCATATGTTACCAGTCGGTTTCCCTTATCCATATCGAATGTGTTGATCGCTTTGATCAGACCAACGGTTCCGATGGAGATCAGATCATCCATATCCCTTTCGAAGTTGTTATATTTCTTGACGATATGTGCAACAAGTCGGAGATTGTATTCCACCAATATATTTCTGGCCTCCGTGTCGCCGGATTGACTGCGCTTCAAGTAATATAATTCGGCATCCTTGGATAAAGGTTGTTTGAAGGTCTGCATAGGATCCACCTGAAAGGGCTTTTCATTATTCTATGAAAATTGTTAAAAAATGTGCTTTTCCAATCGGATACTTGTGCATTTTTTAAAATTTGTGCAAAAATTATCTTGTTAAAGTAAGTGTTATTTGATAAAATAAGTACAGTTACTGTATTTATGTACGATTAACCAGGGAGGAATGAAAAATGATTAAAGGACAAAGTAAAGTTAAGAGGCGGCTTCTGTCATTTGCTTTGACAGCGATGATGACCATTCCACTTCTTACCGCGATAAACGGTAACAGTGTGAATACCGTACAGGCGGCGACAAAGACGTTACACAATCCGACAAGGAACAAGGACGGGAGTGTGAAATGGGATCTGGTATATTTTGGCAAGTATCCACAGTCGGATGCCAGTGGTAAGACAAAGGAACCGATCAAGTGGAGAGTATTATCGGTCAACGGACAGGATGCATTTCTGGTATCGGATAATGTTTTGGATTGGCAACAGTTTTACACTTCCTTTGATTCGATAACATGGGAAAAATCCACAGTGCGAAGCTGGCTCAACGGATATGACGGAACCATGAACGCGAAGCACAACGCGTATATAACGAACAGTTTTATGAATCAAGCATTTGCCGCATCGGAACAGGCTGCGATCAAGACGACGACGGTCAGAAATGCGGACAATCCATATACCGGTGTCTCGGCGGGCGCGGATACTTCCGACAAGATTTTCCTCTTATCGTATGATGATATAACCAATAAGGCATACGGTTTTGATCCGGATCGATCACAGGACGACTTCGACATAGCGAATACGCATACCTACACCGCTTATGCAGCCAAATGGGACAGGACTCTAACGGCGGGAGATATAGGAAGATGGTGGCTTCGGACGCCCGCAGCTATGCAGAGAAATATGATGTATGTAAATAAATATCAGATAGTACGTGGAGATGGTAAAAATATAGGATTTCAGGTTGATGTTCGTTGTGGAATCTGCCCTGCTCTGCATCTGGATCTGTCGAAGACGGATGTGTGGTCCTATGCGGGTACGGTCACTGTGGGTGTTGCGGATAAAAAGGTTAAGTTCACGACTACGGCAGGGGATAAGCCGCCGGTTGTGCCGGCAGCGAGCAAAACCGAGACTAAGACGGATAAGTCCACTTACACGAATTATGTGGTAAACACCAAGTCTAAGACGGCGCAGTATAAGGGAACGGCTGTTAAAGTAACCGATATTGTTGTTCCGGACACGGTGACGTTATCCGGTACGAAGTATAAGGTCACATCGATTGCAAATGATGCGTTTGTGGATAATACTCTTGTGAAGTCGGTTAAGATTGGTAACAATGTCACCACGATCGGTAACAATGCATTTTCCGGCTGTACCAATTTGAAGACGGTCACAGGCGGCAAGAATGTGAAGACGATTGGTAACAACGCGTTTTACAACTGCTCCAAATTGAGCAAGATCACGCTTTACAAGAATGTCAAGAAGATTGGCAATCAGGCATTTTATGGCTGTAAGAAGTTGAAAACCATTAACGTGAAGACTTCAAAACTTACAAAGAGTAAAGTGGGAGCGGATGCGTTTAAAGGCATCCATGCAAAAGCAACATTTAAAGTGCCGAAAAAGAAACTGAAGTCTTATAAGTCGATCTTCAAGGCAAAAGGTGCAGGAAGTAAAGTAAAATATAAGAAACAATAACAGATTACGGGAAGAATGAATAACAAAATGTGAGGGCGTGCGTATGCGTATCGAAGCGGGAAGACAGAAAATCAGAATGGGAGACTTACTGGTTGCGGCAGGTGCTATTACCGATGAAGAGCTGCAACAGGCACTCGATCTGCAAAAAGAAAAGAAAGAAAAACTTGGAAAGGTTCTTGTAAATGAAGGCTTTATCAGTCAGGAATTGCTGGTAGCGACATTGACACAGCAACTGGGAGTGGAATTCATCGATCTTCGGGGTGTCAAACTGGATGATGAGATTTTGCGGTTGATTCCGGAAGAATCCGTTACAAAGTACAAAGTGGTTCCGATTGGATATGATGAAGATAATCCGAATATTTTGCGGGTTGCGATGGAAGATCCGATGGACATCCTGGCGCTGGATGATTTGTCAATCATCACCGGAGCACAGATAGAGGCGATGCTGGCGCTGGATGAAGATATTGAAAATACCATAGCAAAGTTCTATGGTAGTCATCAGGCGATGGAGGCAGCAGAAGCGTACCGCAAAGAGCGGGAACAGGACATGCTTTCTGAGGCAGAAGAAGATGAGTATAACGATGATGTTGAGAATTCACCGATTGTATTACTCGTAAAACAGATCCTGGAGGGCGGTGTGAGACAGAGAGCGTCTGATATCCATATTGAACCGTTGGAGACTTCGGTGCGTGTCCGCTACCGTATCGACGGTGTTTTGAAACAGGTGATGTCCTATGATTATTCCCTGTTATCCGGAATCTGTGCCAGATTGAAAATTATGGGCGGTATGGATATCTCTGAGAAGAGAAAACCACAGGATGGACGTATTTCGATCATGGTGGATCGGAAGGAGTATGATATTCGTGTATCTATGTTGCCGACTGTGTATGGAGAGAAGACAGTTATGCGTCTTACTGCCAAAGATGGATTGACGAAACCAAAGTCCGGCCTTGGATTGAATGAGGAGGAACTCAAGGTATTTGATGGTATCCTGGCTAATCCACATGGTATTATCCTGGTTACGGGACCGACCGGTTCCGGTAAATCCACAACACTCTATACAGCACTCAGTGAATTGAACACGGAAGAAGTGAATATTATTACAGTTGAGGATCCGGTGGAGGCGAATATCGACGGGATCAATCAATGTCAGGTGAATGAAAAGGCGGATATGACCTTCGCGAATGCACTTCGTGCAATTCTTCGTCAGGACCCGGACATTATTATGATCGGAGAGATTCGTGATTCTGAGACAGCAGATATAGCGGTTAAGTCAGCTATTACCGGACACTTGGTTGTGTCCACATTGCATACCAATTCGGCTGCATCTACGGTAACCCGTCTGATTGATATGGGTATTGAACCATATACGGCGGGCGACGCTTTGGTAGGTGTGATCGCACAGCGTTTGGTTCGCCGACTCTGTGTCTGCAAACAGGCCAGATATGCGGAAGATTTTGAAAAACGATTTCTTGGCGTCCCGGAGGACGAGGACGTGGCAATCTATGAACCAAATGGTTGTGCATTGTGCAATGACACCGGATTTGCAGGTCGAATCGGTGTATATGAGATGATGCCTGTCAGCCGTAATTTACAACAGATCATTGCGAGAAATGCTCCGGCTAACGAGATTGAAGAACAGGCACTCAAAGAAGGTATGTTGACCTTGAAACTCAGTTGCGCCAAACATGTATTGAACGGTATCACCTCGATTGGTGAGATGAGAAAGATCGTATATGAATCCGGCGATGAGTATTAGAATAAACATGAGGGTAAGAAAGGGGTAAAAAAATGATTGATATTAAGGAATTGCTGATTTTTTCAGTAGAACAAAAGGCGTCAGATGTGCATATTGCAGTCGGTATTCCGCCGAAACTTCGAATTAACGGCAGACTGGTTGAGGTGGAGTCACCGCCTCTTGAACCAATGGACGCAGCAGAGATGATCGGATCGACGATGACAGAACGACATAAACAGATTCTGAAAGAGAGAGGAGAAGTGGACTTCTCCTATGACTCGGATGAAACAGGACGATACCGTGTGAATGTTTACATGGACAGAGGCAATATGGCTGCCGCTTATCGACGTGTGGAGACGGTCATTCCGAGACCGGATCAGCTTGGAATACCGCATGAGGTTGTGGAACTTTATAAGAAAAAAAGAGGACTTGTTTTGGTTACGGGTCCAACCGGTTCCGGTAAGTCAACTACACTGGCATCCATTATCAATAAGGCAAATGAGAACCTGACCGATCACATTATTACATTGGAAGACCCGATCGAGTATGTTCATCACCATAAGAAATCCGTGGTGAATCAGAGAGAAGTCGGAATGGATACTTTAAGTTACGGCAATGCTCTTCGTGCTGCACTTCGTGAAGATCCGGATATTATTCTTCTTGGAGAGATGCGTGATCTGGAGACGATATCGACGGCTATTACGGCAGCAGAGACCGGACACCTGGTGTTCTCGACCTTACATACCATTGGTGCGGCGAATACGATTGACCGTATCATTGATGTATTCCCTACGCATCAACAACAGCAGACTCGTATACAGCTTGCAATGATTCTGGAAGGTGTTATATCACAGGCACTTATTCCGGCGGAAGACGGCAGAGGCCGTGTGGCAGCTTTTGAGGTTATGTTTGGCAGCCCGGCAATACGAAGCCTGATTCGTGATCAGAAGACACATCAGATTCAGTCTACGATTCAAACGAGTCGGCAGATGGGAATGATCACCTTGGATGATCACTTGTACGAATTATACAAGTCCGGTGCGATCAGTCGTGAAAATGCACTAATTTATGCGCAGGATCAGGCCGCATTAAAGAAAAAACTGTAGTTTATTCGTCATTTTTCACAGATATTTTATTTTTATTAGAAAAATGTTGCATTTTATTATGAAAAATAGTATCATCATAAATAGGTAATAGATTATTAACAATTTGTTCATATTTAAACTATGAATGAACAAGTGATGGAGGAGTCGGGATGGCACGATTTAATTACAAGGCAATTGACAGCAGCAATAAGACCAGAAAGGGTACGATAGAAGCTGCGAACCGTGATGATGCGATGAGCAAGCTCAAGAATGAGGGACTTGCGATCACCGACATCAAAGATGCAGGAGAACGAAGCGGATCAGGCGGAATATTTAAGAAGAAAGTGAAGAGTCGTGATTTATCGGTTCTTTGTAAACAGATGGTAAGTATATTGAACGCCGGTGTAACTGTGATCACGGCATTGGATATGCTTTCGGAACAACTTGACAATACCACATTGATGGAGGCACTGATCGAGTCGAAGACGTATGTTGAGAAAGGTGGAAGCTTGGCAGATTCCTTCCGATTGAATCCGGATGTATTTCCTCCGATTATGATCAACATGGTTGCCGCCGGTGAGATGTCCGGTAATCTGGAGACTGCATTTGACCGATTGGCTACACATTTTGAAAAAGATGATGCCATGAAGGGCAAGATTAAGGGCGCGTTAACATACCCGATTATCGTTATGATTGTTGCAGTATTGGTTATTATCCTGGTTATGGTTGTGGTAATTCCAACCTTTGAAGATATGTTTATGGATATGGGAGTTCAGCTTCCGCTTGCAACCAGGATCATGATGGCGGGTAGCCGTTTTGTGGTAAAGAGATGGTATGTTTTGATTGCTATCGTGATTGGTTTGGTCGTTGGAATTAAGCTATTCAAATCATCCAAGACCGGTGAAATGATTTTTGCAAAGGCAGCGATCAATATGCCGCTTTTTAAGAATCTGGTCATCAAGTCCAATTCTGCCAGTTTTGCAAGAACGCTGAGCACCCTGATGGCTGCCGGTATACCGATGCTGGATGCGATTGAGCAGGTTGCGAAGATGATGAGCAATAAGATATTCCGCGATGGTTTGATGGATACCAAGATACAGGTTGCAAAAGGTCAACCGTTATCAAAACCTTTAAGGGATATGGAAGTTTTCCCTACGATGTTAGTTCAAATGGTTAAGATCGGTGAAGAGACCGGTAACATAGAAGACATGATGGAAAAGGTGGCTGACCTCTATGAGAGGGAAGTGGATTTGGCCACGGAGTCCTTGACTGCAGCGATGGAACCGCTCACCATGGTTCTTCTTGCAGGTATCGTAGGTATGATTGTTGCCGCAGTATACGGACCGATCATCGGTATGTACAATGGTATCGACAATATGTGATCCTTACAAATGATATGCCGGTTGAATCGGCGTGACAGATACACAGAAAATACTTATTATTTCAAATGGTTTAAAACTGCTGACGGCCGCAGCAGATTTAATAAAATATTTTTTATAAGAAAAGGAGAGATTATTATGAAAAAAACAAACAAAGGTTTCTCAATGGTTGAGTTGATTATCGTTATCGCTATCATGGCTATCTTAGCAGGTGCTTTGGCTCCGGCTTTGATCAAGTACATCAACAAGTCAAGACTTTCTACTGACGTTTCTAATGCTCAGCAGCTTGCTAGTGCGATTCAGGAAGCTCTTTCAACAGACAAGGGTAATAATGCAGCAAGTGATCGCACCACTGAAAATTCAAGCGCATTCTACGGTGCTCAGGGTGCTGATATGCAGACAGAGTTAGCTTCTATTCTTAGCTCAGCAGCTTTCCAGGGTAAGAATGGCGATGGTAGAGTTGGTAAAGCAAAGAAGGATCTTGGTGGTAATACATTAGGTCAGCAGTTCTTTATTGAGTTACAGACATCCACCAACTCTCTTAATATTTGGATTGGTCAGACTGATCCAACTCACCTTGCATATCCGACTGTTGGTTCCAGCTTGACAGATTAATTCTTATATTATCCGATACACCTCTGGCATTCAGAGGTGTATCGCTTATGGTGAAAGAATGCAGATTATTTTGATAGTTATAACGGGGATGTTATTGGGCGTGATAGGCATGGTGGCGTTCCCTCTTTCTGACTTTATCCGTGACGTGGAGGACGGAGCTTATGACAGTCTGTTTTCAGGCGAGGCTTCTTTTGCAAAGAAACCGTTGTTTCACGGTAAGACAGATGTGATGAGTGAATTTATATGGATCACCTTTCTTGTTATGAAACGAAGGTTTGATCTGATCAGACACGATAACACAAAGAGGTATATCGGATTTGTGATTGCTAATACGATCCTTACCGGCATCCTTTTTTGGTCAAATGGATGGAATGTGATCAGTGTCTTGTTTGGAATATCAACTGTAGCATTGCTTTCCCTCAGCGTAGTGGACTGGAAGACACAGTATATTCCCTTGGAAATGAATGGAGTTATATTTTTTTGCGGACTAATTCGGTTATTTGCAGATGAATCTGATTGGTTAGATCATGTAATTGGTCTTTTTGCGGTCAGCGGTTTTTTATTCCTGATCAACCGGGTTGCAACACCGATTCTGAAAAAGAGGTATGCAGAAACAGATGTGGAGTTGGAACGGGCGATAGGAGACGGTGACATCAAATTAATGGCAGCAACTGGCTTTTTATTAGGCTGGAAACTTAATTTTTTGGCATTGATGATTGGTTGTATAATGGGGTCGATTATACATACTGTTCTGATGCTGGTTAAGAAGGGCGAGAGACAATTTGCCCTGGGTCCGTATTTATCGTTGGGTGTTTATATCACCATGATAAGCGGAAGTCAGCTGATAAGCTGGTATTTGAATATATTGGGTGTAAAACCCTTATAAAAACAACTTCTGATTAGTGAGGAGGCTACAGGTATGGCAAAGAGTAATAAGGTCTTAACAATTGAGATCACAAATGAAAGTATTACGGTAGTAGAAGTGACGCCTGCGGAGAAAAAACAGACGATTGTACACAATGCGTTGATTTTTGATACGCCGGAGGATTCCTTTGATGATGGAAGCATCAGGGATATAGAACGGATCGCTTCTGCAATACAAGGACAGTTGAGTGCAAATGGAATCACAAACAAGAATGTTATTTTTGTTCTCACCTCGACGAAGGTGGTGAACCGTGAAGTTCTGATTCCGGAAATGAAGGAGAAAGATATAAAGGGAACGATCAGCTCGAATGCTTCCGAATATTTCCCTGTTAACATAGAGGATTATGTTGTCTCACACTCCGTTTTAGAGCACGTGGTGGATGAAGACAAACAAAAGAAATTGAAATTAATGGTGGTAGCAGCACCGCTCGCCATGGTAAAAGGATATTATGAATTGGGAAGTATCCTTGGTCTTACGGTACAGTCTATTGATTATGTGGGTAATGCAATGTTGCAGATGATCAAGACACAGACCAGTTCAAACACGACTACCATGATGATTCAAATGGGCAGTGAATCTACCATTTTGAATATCGTAAAAGGAGATTCCCTGCTTTTGCAGAGAACAATTCCTTATGGCACCAGTGCAGCAGTGGCAGAAGTCATGGATGAACGCGGTGTGGATGCCACAACGGCGATGTCTCTGTTACAGAATGAGAGAATCATTGCGGTTGATTTTGATGACAATGCGGCGACCGGAGCGTTCCGCTATCTGATCAATAACATTGGACGTGTTATTGATTATTATGTTACGAAGAATCCGGATAAGCCGATTGATGATGTATTTCTTTCCGGCGACGGCGCGTTGATTCGAGGAATTGACGGATTGTTTAAAGTACAGTTGAATATTCAGACCAGAGTGCTGGATAGCCTTTATAATGTCAAGTTTGATCCGAAGATTGATTTAAGAGTCTATAATCCGGTTTATCTGGTGACAGCGATAGGTGCTTCTTTTGCACCGATGGGATTCCGTCCGGTTGAAGTGAAATCCAAATCAAGTGCCGGCGGAAGTTCAAACAGTGTGGTATATGCAGCTGTTTTTGCTGGCTTTTTGATATTGGTAGGTCTTGGAACATGTGCGATTTCTCTCGTGTTGAAAAGCACTGCACAGAAAAAGAGAGATGACCTCAATGCACAGATCGCTGCGATTCAGGATGTAGAGCAGGTGTTGAATGAATATAAGAAAGCACAGGCAAAATATAACGATATTGCTATTATGTATGACGAGACACGCAATCTGAATGAAAACGTAATCGCATTTATCGATGCATTGGAGAAGAATATGCCGAAAGATATGGTGATTGATGCATTTAATGCCGATGAAGACGGTGTCAATATCACCGGCTCGGCCAGTTCAGATGAGTCCATCGCAAAACTATGCAGACAGTTGAGAGATGTTGAATGCATCGACAATGCCTTTGTTTCTGCAATAGAGAAGCAAACAAATGAGCAGACCGGACAGGTTCAGTATGATTTTGCGCTTCGATGTGATTATGTTTCTGTGACAGAAAACCTCAGTGAGAACCTTGAGGAAGAGACTGACGGAAGCTTACAGGTTCAGTAAAGGGGGAGTGACGTATGAAATTAAAAAACAGTGATAAAGTTATATTATTAGGTCTGTTAGGAATTGCAATCTGCGCATTATCGATTATATATATTGCAAAGCCGACTTTTGAAAAAAGAAAAGCAATTGTGGATGAGTCAGCGCAGCTTGAGGTCCGGCTTCGCGAGCTTCAGGATAAAGAGGCACACAGAGAGGAATATGAACAGGGCATTATCGAATATAATGCCGAATATGAAAAATTGCTCAGTTTATTCCCGGCTGACCTTAAACAGGAGATTACGATCATGTTCCTTGCAGGTATCAAGGAATCCAATGAATTTGATATTTCTTCATTGGGACTGGGTGAAAAGACATTGTTCTATGAACTGGGAAAGAATGGTGCGGATGAAGTGATTACTAACACTGCGGATACCGCAACCGACGATGCAACAGCCACCGATGCCACAGCAGCAGATGCGGCAACCGACGATGCAGCAGCCGGAGATGCAACTGCTACCGAAGCAGAAGTTGCTGACGAGAGCGAAGAATTGAATTGTTACAGTGCGGATTTTGACATTACATATTCCGGATCCTATAAGTCATTGAAAGATGTTATAACCTACATTGACAATTATTCGGATCGAATGACTGTTGACAGTCTGAATATCACCTATGACGGAGAACAATATAAGGGAGATTTAGATCTTCGCTGTTATTCGGTAGAAGGCTTGTCGAGACCGGAGCGCAGTCTGGAACTGAGTCAGGTAGAGATTGGAATCGACAATATTTTTGTCGGCGGCAATGGAGCATCTGCCGGAACTTCTTTGAACAAGTATGATGACAAAGATGGCGCAGAGATCGAGACATCTTATGATTTCTATACCATGTTAAATCCTTCAACCAGTGACGTTTCTGCCAAAGTTGTCGGACAAAACGGTACCGGAAAAGAGAATACTGTGATTTCAAACAGTGACAACTCTACATCAACCATTGTATATGAGTTTTACGAGGTGGATGGAAAGACCTATTGTAAATATACGCTGGATAATGATCAGTCTTATGAAGCCGAGGTTACATCTGCGGATGACGTTAAGGTTTTGATTCAGTCTTCTGAGCGTAAGAACGAAGAGGATAAGGTTGCAGTTAAGATTTCAATTAACAATAAGGCATCTATACCGGTATATGTAAAGGTAAGTGGTGATGATACAGTTTCACCGAGAGTAACTATAACAAAGACAGGATCTGTTAAGGTATATCAATAGAACGGAGTGGTGACCCATGACGAACAGTAAAAAGAACCTAAAATTGAATAGAGGTTTCAGCTTGGTTGAGGTACTGGTCGCACTTGCTATTTTCATGATTTTAATGTTTCCGCTTGTTGGTGCGATTACGCGAAGCATACATTCAACGACGACAGCAAAAGAATTACAATATCGGAATGATTTCGCAGAGGGTCTGATGGAACAAATGAAGAGCGTGCCGATTGATGATATAAAGGATAGCAGTGTTGTCGAAAATATCATTAAAGAACTGGGAGCAGAGGATCTAACATCCTATACTTTTAATCCTGCAAATAATAAGATGTCGGCTGAAGGGGTTGTTTATCTGAAGATTCCCAAAGCAAAAGAAGAACAAAAGTACTCTTATCACGTCGAAGTTAGTAACGAAGATTACGAAAGTTTGTTTCCGGCAAAATCCCCATCCGGATATGTTGAAAGCTTAGATAAAGACAAGGTAGCACTGATTGACGGTGCTGCCTTGGGAAATTATGATGATTATGCATTCAAAGCACTTTTTACCAAGTACTTGGCTGGCAAGCAGTCTTCCGATACTTATGACGAGACAGCTGCGTTGGCTGCCTATGACAATGTGACGGCCAAGCGTGAAATCGAAATTGTAGTCACTAAAAAAACTGGAAATATATATGAGGTAAACAGTACTGTAAAATATACTGACACTTCAACAACAGCCAATTCGTTTGAATATAACATATATCACAAAGAATTTAAAGACGAATTGCCGAGTATATATCTGATGTATAATGTTGGTGTATATAATCGGAACTATACAGTGGATTCTATCAAAGTCTCGTTACCGGATGATGATACGTTGGATCCGAAGTTGTTTGTGATTGAAACACCTGAAAACATGGAGACCACACCGGGATCGGGAGTATATGTTGAGACACGAAGAAAACCGGAAAGAGGAAATCGTAGTACTCAGACTTTGACATTTGTATCTGGTCTATATTCAGATAAGCTTAAAGTATATCAGAATGTTGAAGATTCCGGTTCTATCAATACTGGTGGGTTTAATGGAAACGTATACAACTTGTCAGAGGTGGATCGGAATGGCGGATTGTATTCGGTTAAAGTATGGATGACGGAAGGGGATTTCAGTACGGATTATGTTAGTAGTCATAATCCGGTATTAAAAGGATCCAGAGAGGGACGGTGAGTGAAATGTTACAGCAGAATCAAGCAAAATCAAATCAGGGAAATAGTTTTCTTGTTGTAGTCGCTACGATTTCTTTTCTGGCTGTTATGGTTACTGCACTTTTAGTTGCGGTAACTGTGTGTTTTCGAATGAAAGCGTATGATATTAATTCCAGAGATAACTTCTATTATTTGGAGCAGGCGATGGATATCATCTATGAGAAGGTCGGAGAGAATGCAATGAAGGATCTGAATGACGCGTATGATGCAACGAGTAATTTATTGGTTTATTATGATACCGATAAAGAAGCGTATGTAACGATGGATAATGATACCGCCACCTCAACTATGATGAATCTTTACAAGAATAATCTTAGAGATGAAGTAGTCAGTGGCGAATTAAGGAATTCTGAAATAGTTACTACATTCACAGATTGTTTGCGGAACGCCCGTTTCTTAGATGATGAAGGTGACAGTATATATACAATTTCAGTCGACAATGTCGTATTTGACGATACAGATGATTTTGGTATAACTATAAAAAACCTTGTTTTGAAAAGAGAGGCTACATACAGTAGTGTAAATGCTTCCAAAAATGCAAATCCGGCAGGAGCAGAAAGATTTATCCAATCGATCACAACCGATTTGGTGATTGGCAAACCGGACTTTACAATTGATTTCAACACAGCAGATAACAGTGATCTCTATGATTTTGTTATGATCAGTGATAAGGGAATTGAATTGGAAGGCTTGAATTCGAAATACAATATTACAGGAAATGTATATGCTGCTGCAGATTTCTATAACAAGAAATATGATTTCGAAAATCCGAAAGCGGGCGATAATCCTGCCTACTTTAAAAAAGTATCCACCTATACAGCGGATCAGCAAAAAAGTTGTGATGGATTAAGTGAGAAGAGTATGTATTCCGGATTATATGTCAGTCAGGCAAAGTTGTCCGTCATGGCAGATAAATTGATTATTCCGGGTAGTATTGCAGCGATGAATGCTGCGACGATCACGTTAAATAGTGGTAATTCCTTAGATACCACCTCCAATACTCTTGCACTTGGCAGTTCCAAGATATGGGCAGATGATATTATTTTAGGAGGATATTCCAGAACCGGTGCAGCAAAAACAACAGGAGCTTCCATGGATTTGAAAGCGGATGCGTATGTATCGGATGATTTGGAATTAAATGCTGCCGGATCTAATTTTGCCTTGAACGGAAGTTACTATGGATATAATTATGCATCAACGGATAATCGAACATATAGTCAGGCGTTTTTGGATACTTCCGCTAACCGTGCTTTTTCCGGTGGAGCAAAGACAAAGGACAGCATTGGTTTAGAGGGGCAGGCGCATTATAATAGTAGTTCAGTTGTTGTAAATGGTCAGGAGGCAACACTGGATCTTTCGAAAGCAAAAAAGATGTATATTGCCGGTCAGGCCTATGTAGAGATGTCAAAATCTACCACAACAACAAAGGTAACACCGGATGCTACTAAACCGGAAGAAGAGGCAGAGGCTTACAGCTATAATTATAATAATTATAATTATGAGGCGGCTGGACAACCGGATAAGAATACAGCAGATGATAACTATACACAGAGATATATTCCTGGTGAAAATGGCAATAATGGTACGAATAGAATTAATGAGGTCGAAGATTATCGTACCGGTGAAGGTCTTTCTGTTAAAAGTAATCAGTTGGCCTATATTCCTCCGTATACCGTTCACGAAGACGGAAATGGTAATATGTATGTGACATGGCCGGCTTTGTTCAAAAAATTGATCGATGATCAGACATTGTATAATACCATTGATCAAAAAGATAAAGACGGAAATACGATCAGAGATGCAGCCGGTCAACCGATCAAGGAAGATTACTTTACGGATCTTTGGAATAATTTGAGTGAAGTACCTGTCATTAAGACAGTTGTAAATGGTAAACCATATTATTTCTATGATTTTAGCAGGTCGAATAATGTGAAGATGAATGAGTACATAGCTGAGTATGCAAGATTATTTGATCTGGTAGCGGATACCGGACGTACTGCCGGTGAATTATCCGATTTTTATGATATAACGGATCAAGAAGCTACCCAATTCAAAATTAATAATATTGAAATCAGCGATCAAACAAAGATTTACTCAAATTCTGCGATTTCATATATCAAGAATAATAAGTTCACGGTCATTGCAAATCAGCAGGATGCAGATGCGTTGCTGGATGCAGATGCAAATATAACAAACGTGCCAACAGGAACACTTGAAGTGGATTCGGCTAATCTGACGACATCGCTTCGTACGAATTATAACAAGATGAAATATATGCTGACAGCATCTCCGAATATTGGCGCGGGAGCAATTCTTCCGCCTGTTCCGGATGAAGGCTTGATCACACCAATCAATTTCTGGTTTGATGATTTTGAAAATCTGGCAGATAAAGTTACGTATCCGCTTCCGAATGCAGACGGTACTGCATCAGATGAATTGAGTATGAAGATGGATTCCGGTTATTGGGTCTATAGAAGTGATGATAAACTTGAGATTACTACTACAGATCCTGCCGGAGTTGTGCGCGGTATCATTCTTTGTAATAATGATGTTACGTTTGATAACAGTGTAAAACAGTTTGAAGGTTTGATTGTGACCGGTGGTAAGATTAAAGCAAATCACTCCATGGATTTTATTGTGAATCAGGAGATCGTTAAATCGATTTTAAATGAATGTGATACGAAAATGCCGCTTACTGATCAGGCAAACAAACAACCTGCTTCGTTCTGCAATTTGTTTAAATATTATACAAGAAAGACGAAAGCTGACACATCAAATGACAGAGTACATTCCATGAAGGATATATCGTCTATTCAGTATGAAGATATTGTTGCATTTGATAAGTGGATGAAGAATGTGGATTAGGCGGTGGTTATATGAAGAAAAATAAAGGCTATACGTTAGTAGAAATGATTATTGTAATTGGAATTATGGCTGTTCTTTCCGCTGTAACATTTGTAACACTTTATATTATTAAACTGGGGAAAAGAAATGCTGCGGTTCATACCTTTGAAAATCAGATCAGTAACTGCCTCGTAAAGACGAAAGCACTTTCGGATATGGAGTCGACTTCAAAAGGAGCACTTTGTATGCTGGTTCAATTTGATACAGCCAAAAACAGATATGTGATCAGTTTGGCTAACCACAGTGGTTTGACATACACATCTATAGCCGGAACAGAAACAGAGCTGCCGGAGGAGGTAGGTACTATTGTATATGTTGAGTCGCCTGCAAACCAGAAGGCTACGGATACAACTGTGGATAATACAAATATGGTGATACAGTTTGTGAAGTCAGACGGTTCTGTAAAGTATGGCGGAGGAACCTATTATTTCTATAGTCGAGGGATAGAACCCAACGATACCAGTAGTTCTTTTGCCACGATAACTTTGGATGCGATGACAGGCAATCATTTAAGTCAGTAAAAGGAGGTGTTTTATTTGAATGAAAAGATGAAGCAGAATAAAGGATTTTCTTTTTTGGAATTATTGGTTGCAATGACAATTTTATCCGTTGTTATGATACTTGTGACACAGTTCATGAGTACTTCCACCGGAGCGATTGGAAAAACAAACAAAAACCTGGATATTCAGACAGAAGCACTTGAGATCGGAGAACAGATATCTGATATCATCATGCAGGCATCCTATATTCGGGTTCAGGATGTGAATGGGAAGAATTATGTAGTAGACAATTATCCCAACTGGACCAATGGTAAACAGGGAACGTCGAATAAAAAAATCGTTCTTAAAAAGGACGATACAGATCCTGCTGATCAAAAAGTTTACATTGCCAACGAAGACGGAAACGAGTATGCTACCGATTTATTATCTTTCCGCACGTTAGAGTATGCTACGGCTAATATTACCCCCCAATATATCTTTATCCAATATGCGACTAAAGATAGCGGGACGGAGCAACAAAGATATTTGATATATTATTTCCATGATAATAATATTGATATGTATCGCGGTGATGTATCTTCCAGTGCGACCGATGATTACTTTAACGAAGCGGTAACGAAAGTCAGTGGGGCAGATGCCGCTGTTTTGACAAAGAATGTGAAAGAATCGGAGTTTAATGCAGATGTAGAGGCGAATACGGTTTCTCTTGATATTGTATTCGAAGAACAACGTTATCACAAGTACACGTATACTTATTCAGCACCGATTAAATTCC
The DNA here is from genome assembly GCA_905235545.1 of uncultured Lachnospiraceae bacterium. Classification (GTDB taxonomy): domain Bacteria; phylum Bacillota; class Clostridia; order Lachnospirales; family Lachnospiraceae; genus CAG-590. The sequence continues at coordinate 21,799 of CAJOMI010000002.1, forward strand.
GAAACACTTATGTTCTTACAGTTGCACCTCAAAAATTATTTGAATACAGATAGTAAATAAGAGAATTCTGAATGATATGAATGTATCAAGGGAAGGAGAAAAGAAAATGAGGTTTGAAAAATTTTTAAAAAAATTTGCAGTTGCTTCCTTAACCGCTACTTGTTTATTTGCGGGGATTTCAGATTTTTCCGAAGTATATGCTACTGAGACTGAGACAGGAGGTAATACGCAGACACTGTATAATATAAATGCAAGTGAATATCCGGAAGAGGTTTACTTCCCGATTAATGTCCTCGATTTCTGGCAGGATAATCTGTTCTTTGAGTGGGTAGATGGTAATTTCACCATGTATGGTAATTATATAACCGAAGATGAATATATGAAGATGACAGGTGCTGACCATTACGATAATGAGGCAGCAAAAGGTATGGGACTTTTAAATCCGCAACTGAACGAGGACGGATATCCGGAGTATAATTTGGCTTCGCTTAATCGTCTTGCCGGCTATGTTTATAAGGCATTAAATGAAATCAATAATGGATTCAATCTGGATAGTCCGTTTAAAGACAGTGTTGTTAATCCTCTGTGTATGAGAAACTATATTCACCCGGACTGGTGTATGGTAGAGGCTGAGTATGGAGCTCTTTCAGGAGGAAATAATGTATACGTAGAGGATAATAAGCCAGATGCATCCAATCATTCTTTTGTGGATTTTCATGGCGGTTATGGGAATATTGATTTTCGAATCTATAGCAGTGAGACGGGCAAAAGACGTATTTATATTTATTATGTAACGGAGGAAAATCGTGATATTGCTCTTGTTGTGAATGGCAAAAACTATCAGCCAATTACTTGTGTAAACAACGGTTCGTGGAACAAACCGACAAGAATTCCGGTCTCAGTGGATGTAGATTTAAAAGAGGGCGAAAATACGATCCGTATTAAGGATTATAATGGTGGTGCCATGCCAAACATTGATCGTCTTGCCATTGTAAAACAGGGATTTGAGTATAATGTCGCTCCTACGGGCGCAGATGGATGGACTGTGCTTGAAGCCGAAAATGGAGATATTACAGGAGGTAATCCGGCAGCCGGCGCAGTGAATGGCGGTGTCAATTCTACCGGAACCGGATATGTGTCAGGACTGGGTGGTACGAATGCCAATCCTGGCAAGGTGACTTTCCCTTATTATGCGCAAGAAGATGGTGATTATACGATTCGATTGTTCTATGCTACAGAGAATGATCGTACTTTCAGAGTGACGGTTGACGGTCAGGAAGAAGATGTATTGTGCAACAGCACCGGTGCTTTGGATAATTTTGCAGTGGTACCTGTCACGGTTCAGGTCAATCTTACGACAGGACTTCATGATATAGAAGTGGGCGGAGCCGGAGATGTTGCTCCGAATCTGGATCGCATTGAAGTAAAATCCGACAGTTTCTTTACAGTCAAAGCGGAGGACTGTACTGTGAATGCCCCGGCAACTATAAACGCTGGAATGGTCGAGAATATTGGCAATGGTGGTACGGTTACACTTCATTACAACAGCCCGGATGCCGGCGTAAAGACCATTGAGTTATTCTATGACTCGAATGCAAACAGTGCATTTGACTTCACTGTAAACGGTGAAAATAAAGAAGTGATTGACGGAGTGGAGAAAAAGTTTACGGTTGATGCTCCGGCAGGCACCGGTTTGGAATCTCCTGCAGTTTTCCATATTAATGTAAACAGTGGAGATAATACCATTGTAATTGGAAGAGATGGTGCGGCAGCTCCGAAACTGGATAAGATTCGGATCCGTGATTACCGGGTAGGGGATGGAACGGATGGCACTGAACTTGTCCCGCTTGGAAACTATGAGGAATCAAAGATAAAATTTGATAAACATCCGAATCTTGGGTTACAGGATATGAGAACCTGTATGGATTATGCGTATTTCATAACAAGTAATCTGTTTAAACCAAATGCGACATTGAATGCCCAGTATGGGGATTATAAGAATTTGATATTCCATAGAATTCCGGAATACGAAAAGGATAATAATGGTAATAATAAATTGGATCCTGTGACAGGCGAACCTATAGCAACCGGTAAAGCAATTTACGAATTTGCTGCAGATAAATTTCATAAAAATAATGGTGGTGGCCAGTCGGTTTACGATCTGGTATATAATAAAGATAAGCAGACAATTCGGAATGCTGTCTATGAGGAAAAATATAAAGGGGCAGACGCCGGAGAAGTACAAAAAGCAGCCGGACAGTTTTTTTCTGCGGACGATGTGACTAAGGTATATGATGATAGATTCGATCCCGACCTTAATGGTATAGATAATAAAAAGCATAACTTCCATTATACGATGTCTTCACATAGCCAGTTTGTCTACAAAGAGGGAGGAGAGCAGTTCTTCGAGTTTACCGGTGATGATGATGTATATGTATTTGTCAATGGATATCTTGTAGTTGATTTGGGTGGTGCGCATACACCAAAGACCGGAAAATTTTATCTGGATGATATTAAACAGAATAATCCGCAGCTTGATTTAAATGATGGCAAGACCTGTAAACTTGATTTCTTCTATGTAGAACGTCATTCGACAGAGAGTAACTTCTACGCTAAGATGAACTTTAAGTTAAAGAATGATTCGGTCAATTTACAATTCCCGTCATTCCTTGATTTATCAAAGACTGTTGAGTTGCCATACGGATATCCGCTTGATCTGAATTACAAATTCACGAGTGGAAATGAGTTGTCAACCAATAAGAAATTATCCTTCACGGATGATCTGGGCAATAAGATTGGATGGAATGATTTCGTATTAGGACCTGAGACACAGCTGGGGGCAAATAAAACATTAACGATTAGGGTCAAATATTCGAAATATCAGGATCCGAATAATCCGAGAGCTCCGATTGAAAATGATAAGGTATTCACGTATACGTATACCTTTGATGACGCCAAAAATTTTACTTCAGCACATGATTTAGCGCTAATTGAAGAGATAAAGGTTAAATTCCAGGAGCTTGAATTGAACCAGGATGATGAAGTAGAAATTTCCGGATTGATATATGATTCCGCAAAAAAAGCATATGATGCCTACACAAAAGTCGGAACTGAAAATACGAGGCAAATGACATTCAAAACCAAGGCCAAATATGAATCATGGTTATATGGTTCGCCTACGCAAAGCGAGACCGATGAAGAAGTTTTGGTTTTACTGTTAACGGGTACGATGGTCATTTCGACGGAAGTAGAAAATAACCAGAGAAAAGATCTTGCTATGTACGGTAAGTTCACAATTAACAGAGATGCTACCAATAATTATTATGAGATGGATCCGGTTACGTTTTATGAGAATACAGTTACTCTTGGACAGACAGACCCGATTGTAAAAAATGAGGTACCATATGGAAATTATTTACTGAATCTGGATATGGATTACCTGACTGGATATACCGTTACGGTTCAAGCTATAGTATACCAAGCAGGAAGTGATACTGCTGTAGAATCTGTTAAGGAGGGTGAATTGGTTCGTACAGTAGATGCCGATGGAAAAGAAAAGGCTGAAATCAAAGAGGTTATCAATCCGACCGATCCGAACAACCGTCAAGTAACGAATAATAATTTGGTCATTGAACTAGATATGAAGCCGCAGTATGATACGAATTCTTCACAATGGCAATATAAGAAGATAGAATTCAAATTTAAGGCGGTTCGTGAATTTAATCCATTGATGGATCTTACCTGATGGAAGCTGTTGTTTGGATGATATTAAAAAAAACATGAAATAACGTGTAGTTGCGAAAACTGTCTATATTTGATATAATTTCATCTATGACTGAAGATTACAATGAGTTGTAAGTATGGATGGAAAGATTAGGGGAGTATGATTATTTATACTTCACAGAATATCAGATATAGGCAGTTTTTTTGACGTTTTCGGTTTTATGATATTCAATATTTTGATTCCGCCGGTTTAGACTGTATAAGCGATTCACTTTCATTTTTTATAACATAAAGACAGGAGAATAATAACATGCAGAATTTATATCCGGATCGATATTTTGACAAAAAAGAAGATATTCCCTTCAAGACTTATTATCAGAAAGGATATCAGGGTGTGATCTTTGATATTGATAATACATTGGTACCGCACGACGCACCGGCTGATGAGAAGACAATACGGTTTATTTCAAATTTGAAAGCAATTGGATATCGAATTTGTCTGCTTTCCAATAACGATAAAGACAGGGTGGCTTCCTTTAATGAATGTTTACAGGTTGAATATATATATAAAGCAAATAAACCATTTCGAAGAGGATATGAGAAAGCAATGGAAGTCCTGCATACCGATCCGAATAATACCCTTTTTGTCGGCGATCAGATCTTTACGGACGTGTGGGGGGCAAAGCGTGCAGGAATCTTCAGCCTTTTATTGGATCCGATCGATTCAAAAGAAGAGATACAGATCGTTTTCAAACGGATTCCGGAGCGCTTTATCAAGTGGAGTTATAGAAGAAAGCGTGGATATAAGAAGGGACAATATGACACGACAGCGTGATATATGTAGACATTTTTGCTCAATGAATAAGAACGGGAGGCGATTGTTTTGACAATAGACGGTAAGACAAGATTGCTCGGATTGATTGGGAATCCGGTTGAACATACATTATCCCCACTCATTCAGAACGGAATATGTGAAAAAATGAACATACCTTCTGTATATGTACCTTTTCAAGTACAAAAAGAAGGTCTGGGTGAGGCGATAAGGGGTGCGTATGCACTCAACATACTTGGTATGAATGTGACGGTTCCACATAAGAATCAGGTGATGGATTATCTTGTGGATGTGGATGAGGCTGCCGGACAGATCGGGGCAGTGAATACCCTGGTTCGAGATGACAATCTGCATGGATATAAGGGGTACAACACAGATATTCTGGGATTGAAGAGACAGATTCATGAGGACGGAATCTCTCTTCTGCGGCAGACGGTTGTGATACTAGGTGCCGGTGGGGCGGCGAAGGCTGTGACCTATCTGTGTCTGGCAGAAGGGGCAGAGAAAGTGTATCTTTTGAATCGCACCTTAGAGAAGGCAGAGTCTATCGCGGACAGTATGAATCAATGTTTTTCTGATAAACAGGAATCTACCGTTTTTGATGCCGGTTCATCCGGATCGGAGACGGACAAGAAAGAATGTCGGAATCCACGGGTTGTTCCGATGGCATTAGCGGATTACGGAGAGATAAAAGAGAGCGATTTGATCGTATTTCAGGCAACTTCCATCGGTCTTGCACCGAATGTTTTGGATGTGGTAATCGACGATCCGACCTTTTATCAAAAGGTGAAAGTTGGAGTTGATCTCATATATAATCCGGCCAACACAAAGTTCATGCAACTGGTAAAAGAGCATGGAGGAAAGGCATACAATGCCCTTAAGATGTTACTGTATCAGGGCGTGACCGCCTTTGAGTTATGGTATGATTGTAAAGTCGATGAAAAGATTGTTGCGGATCTCTATACGGAGCTGAAACGTAAAGTGTATCCCAAGGATAATCTGGTCTTGATCGGCTTCATGGGCAGTGGAAAGACAACCGTCGGAAAAGAACTGGCGGAGCGTCTTCATATGGATTTTCTGGACACAGATGCTTATATCGAGAAACAGGCAGGCAAATCCATAGCATCGATTTTTGCCGAAGATGGGGAAGAGGCATTTCGGCTTATGGAGACGGAGGCATTAGGTAAACTCAGAGATACCTTGTCGAATACCGTGTTGTCAACCGGTGGAGGAATGCCGCTTCGTCCGGAGAATGCCGGTTTGTTAAAGGAGATTGGAACCGTATTTTATCTTACCGCGGCAGAACAGGTTCTCTATGACCGGTTGAAAGGGGACACTGACCGGCCGCTTTTACAGGAAGCCGACCCATATAAGAAGATTTGTGAATTGATGAAATATAGAAAACCGCTCTATCGGGCTGCCGCAGATGTATCTATCGATACAAATTCGAATGATCTCGAAGAAGTGATTGCGGATATCATTCAGGCACAGCAAAGAGGGATGAGGTAAGGATACGATGCCGATAGGGTAACGTATATAAGCCGGATCTGTAATCCGGAGCTACATTGCAAAATAGTAAGTCGGAGACATTTGCGATAGGGCATATATATAAGTTGGATCTGTAATCCGGATATAAGGAAACGTAGATAGTTAGGAGAAAAGAAAATGTTTGAACGTAGAAGAGATTATCTGTGTGAGCGGTTGCGGGAAAAGCGAGTGGATGTGGTTCTGATCGATAACCCGTCCAATCTGTATTATTATACGGGGTTTACCGGTGGAGAGGCATTCTTTATGATGGCACTTTCTGAAAAAAAAGGATATATCATCACGGATTCCAGATACTATGAGCAGGTCGAGAAGGAATGTCCGGATCTTACTTTGGTCAAATGGGAGAATAAGGGATCGACAGAGGCGATCAAAGAAGTCATCCAAGAGGTGGAATCCGTATCCCGTAGGAGAGATCGGTTTTCGGATATCGATAATGAATCCAAAGAGGATGGAAGACCGGATCCTTCCAAACTTCAGATCGCAATTGAGAATCGATTGAATCTGGAACTATATCTTAGACTCTGCAAACGATTGGAACATTGTGAAATGAGAATATGTTCCGATGCGATCGATGGCGGAAGAATGGTAAAGGATGAGACGGAACTGGAGAAGCTTCAAAAGGCGGAAGCAATCGGCGATGCAGCTTTTACTCATATACTGGATGTATTAAAACCGGGAATTGCCGAGACAGAGATTGCCTTGGAATTGGAGTATTTTATGAAAAAGCAGGGCGCGTCGAAACTTAGTTTTGATACCATCATAGCCGGTGGACCGAATTCTTCCATGCCGCATGCACAGGTGACGGATCGGAAACTCAGACAGGGAGATTTTGTTACGATGGATTTTGGCTGTATTTATCAGGGATACTGCTCGGATATGACCAGAACGGTAGCGATTGGAGAGCCATCGGATGAGATGAGAAAAGTATATCAGATTGTATTGGATGTCAATCAGCGCGCAATGGAACAGATTGCGGAGGGAAAGAAGTGTAGCGACATCGATGCTCTGGCACGAGATTATATAAAGGAACAGGGATACGGTGAGTATTTTGGACACGGTCTCGGACATGGCGTTGGTCTTGATATCCATGAAGAGCCACGTTTTTCACCAAAGTGTGATGTGATCACGAAGGAGAATATGGTGATCACCGTTGAACCGGGCATTTATCTTCCGGGCCGGTTTGGAGTGCGGATCGAAGATCTTGTTGTAGTGAAGAAAAACGGATATGAGGTTATCAAAATCAAACAAAGAGTTGATCATCATATAGGTATCCGGCACGCATTCTTTTATAAGCGTGTTCTGACAATAAGATGATCACAATTTCACCGGATGCAAAAAATAAGTCAGATGCCGGATGCAAAAAATAAGTCAGATGCAGGGTGTATAAAACAAGGACAGTTGCCGGATGCAAAAATAAGTCAGATGCAGGGTGTATAAAATAAGACAGTTGCCGGATGCAAAAAATAAGATAGTTGCCGGATTTAATAGGAAACAGGTGTATTTATGAATCAGAATTTAAATTATTACAAAATCTTCTATGAGGTGGCAAAGAATGGCTCCATCAGCAAGGCTGCAGAGGCTCTTTTTATCAGTCAGCCGGCTGTATCGAAGTCAATCAGTAATCTGGAGCAATCTCTGGGACATAAACTCTTTTTGAGAAACAAAAAGGGTGTAAAGCTGACGGAGGAAGGGAAGATTCTTTTCAAGCATTTAGAGACTGCATTTGATTCGATCCATGAGGCAGAGCAGACTCTGAAGCGTGTCGGACAATTTGGAATCGGGCAGCTTCGGATTGGGGTGTCCACCTCCCTTTGCAAGCATATCCTGCTTTCTTATTTACAGGATTTCATACGGGATAATCCGCATGTGAAGGTTTCCATAGAATGCAATCCTACGTATGAGACAATTCAATTGCTCAAACAGGATAAGATTGACCTCGGATTGATCTGTGATACGCCATTGGAAAAAGGGTATCATTTTGAACCGTTGCGAGCCATTCATGATACCTTTGTCACAACGCAGACCTATCTGGACAACCTTTTCTTACGAGAAGGGGAAGGAGAAAAGGAAGATTGGATGGGAGATATTTCCAATATAGCCGGACTTTTTATGTTCGCTGACAACAAGGAATCCTATACCGATTGGGCTTCGTTCAGTGAAAAAGAAATCCTGGAAAAATCGAATCTCATGTTACTGGATAAGGAAAACATATCCAGAATTTATATTGATGATTATCTGAGCCGGAACCATATCCATCCGGGGCAGATCTTAGAGATCAACAATATGGATCTGTTGATCGATTTTGCGGCAATCGGTATGGGAGTTGCCTGTGTCGTGCGGGAGTTTGTAAGCTCTTATATCGAGAGTGGACAGGTGATAGAGATTCCGCTGGATTATGAGATTCCGGAGCGGATGGTCGGTTTCCTCTATCCGGAGCAGCAGTTAAACGCTACGGCAAAAAAATTTCTGGATTACTGCCGGTAGATGTATATATTTCCGGATTACAGTCGCTATATGCATATATATTTCCGGATTACAGCCGGTAGATGTATTTATTTCAGGATTACAGTGTAGATATACTATATTCAGAGACAAGAGAAGAGAGCGTTCTTGAGAAAATCTAATTATAAATATATGTTATGACAAATATTCGATATATATATTTTATTTATATAGAATTCTATGTTATGATAAGAATCGATAAAAAATATCATTTAATAAAATATGATTGTGATGAAAAGTAAAGGAGAGACGTGTTATGGGAATGACAATGACACAAAAGATCCTGGCGGCTCATGCCGGTCTGCCTTCAGTGGAAGCCGGTCAACTGATCGAGGCGAATCTGGATCTGGTATTAGGAAATGATGTGACGACACCGGTGGCAATCCATGAGATGGCGAAGTTCAAAAAAGACGAGGTGTTTGACAAGGATAAGATTGCAATGGTGCTTGACCATTTTACCCCGAACAAGGATATCAAGAGTGCGGAGCATTGCAAATGTGTAAGAGAATATGCCTGTGCACATGACATCACGAATTTCTATGATGTTGGTGAGATGGGTATTGAGCATGCGTTGCTTCCGGAAAAAGGATTGATCGTGGCAGGAGAGACCTGTATCGGTGCGGATTCCCACACCTGTACTTACGGAGCACTCGGCGCATTTTCTACCGGCGTCGGTTCTACCGATATGGCAGCTGGAATGGCAACCGGTAAAGCATGGTTCAAGGTTCCGTCTGCAATTAAGTTTGTCCTGACGGGCAAGCCAAAGAAATGGGTCAGCGGTAAAGATGTAATCTTACATATTATCGGACTCATCGGTGTGGATGGCGCCCTTTACAAATCCATGGAATTTGTAGGAGACGGAATTGCCAATCTCTCCATGGATGATCGTTTTACAATGGCCAATATGGCGATCGAAGCCGGAGCGAAGAATGGTATCTTCCCGGTTGACGATAAGACGATCGCATATATGAAAGAACATTCCGTAAAGGAATACAAGATATATGAGGCAGATGAAGATGCAGTATATGACGAGACGTATACGATCGATTTGAGCACATTAGAGCCGACGGTCGCATTCCCGCATCTTCCGGAGAATACGAAGCCGATCAGTGAAGTACCGGAGATCAAGATCGATCAGGTTGTGATCGGTTCCTGTACGAACGGACGGATCGAGGATCTTCGAATCGCTGCGGAAGTATTGAAAGGAAGAAAGTGTGCGAAGGGAGTTCGTGTAATTGTGATCCCGGCGACACAGGCAATCTATCTGCAGGCGATGGAAGAGGGACTTTTGAAGACCTTTATCGAGGCGGGAGCCATTGTCTCTACCCCAACCTGTGGACCATGTCTTGGCGGACATATGGGTATTCTCGCACAGGGTGAGAAAGCAGTTGCAACCACAAACCGTAACTTTGTAGGTCGTATGGGACACGTGGATTCCGAGATCTATCTGGCATCTCCGGCTGTTGCCGCAGCATCCGCTGTGACCGGAAAGATTTCCTGCCCTTGTGAACTTTAAGTCGTAGCCATGGATATAAATAAGAAAGGAGAATCCCTCTTTTGAGGGTGTGTATAGAGTATGAAAGCACATGGACTTGTACATAAGTATGGAGACAATGTAGATACGGACGTTATCATTCCGGCAAGATATCTGAATTCTTCAGATCCGGCAGAACTTGCGAAGAATTGTATGGAGGATATCGATAAAGACTTTGTAAATCGGGTAAAACCGGGCGATATTATGGTAGCTAACAAGAACTTCGGATGCGGTTCTTCCAGAGAGCATGCACCGATTGCGATCAAGGCAAGCGGAATCAGCTGTGTGATCGCAGAGACTTTTGCGAGAATCTTCTATCGCAATGCGATCAATATCGGACTTCCGATCATTGAATGTCCGGAGGCAGCAAAGGCAATTGAGGCAGGCGATGAAGTAGAGATCGATTTTGATACAGGTATGATTTATGATCGCACCAAGGGAACTGAATACAAAGGTCAGGCATTTCCTCCATTTATGCAGAATATCATAAAGAACGGTGGTCTTATCAATTCCATCAATGCAGAGGAAAAAGCGTGACGGAAGAAAGAAAATGTACGACATATGATAAGTCGGGGCATTATAACATGTGCCTCCCGAAATTATATTTTATAGAAAAGAGGTAGAAAGAATGGATTGTAATCTTGCAGTCATCAAGGGCGATGGCATCGGACCGGAGATCGTCACGGAGGCGATCAAAGTGTTGGATGCGGTCGGCGCAAAGTACGGACACACATTTCACTACGAACATATATTGATGGGCGGATGCTCTATCGATGCGACCGGAGAACCACTTACGGATGAGGCAGTTGCCATTGCAAAATCAAAGGATGCGGTATTACTTGGTTCCATCGGTGGCAATACACAGACTTCACCGTGGTACAAACTTCCGCCGGAGAAGCGACCGGAGGCAGGCCTTTTGAAAATCCGCAAGGAGTTGGGACTTTTTGCCAATCTTCGTCCGGCATATCTCTATCCGGAATTAAAAGAAGCCTGTCCGTTAAAGGAAGAAGTAGCCGAGAAGGGCTTCGACATGATGATGATGCGTGAATTGACCGGTGGTCTCTACTTTGGAGAACGTTACACCAGAGAGATTGACGGTGTTATGACAGCGGTAGATACGCTGACCTACAATGAGAATGAAATCCGTAGAATTGCGATCAAGGGCTTTGATATTGCGATGAAACGTCGCAGGAAAGTGACGTTGATCGATAAAGCAAATGTGCTGGACTCTTCCAGACTTTGGAGAAAAGTTGTGGAAGAAGTATCAAAGGATTATCCGGAAGTGGAATATGGTGTGATGCTGGTGGATAACTGCGCAATGCAGCTGGTAAAGGATCCGGCACAGTTTGATGTCGTCCTCACCGAGAATATGTTTGGTGATATTCTTTCCGATGAGGCTTCCCAGATCACAGGTTCCATCGGAATGCTTCCATCTGCATCCTTAAATGAGACAAAGTTCGGTATGTATGAGCCGTCCGGCGGTTCTGCACCGGATATCGCAGGCAAGAATATAGCGAATCCGATCGCAACGATTCTCAGTGCAGCCATGATGCTTCGTTATACATTTGATCTGGACAAAGAGGCAGACGCCATCGAAGATGCCGTGAAGAAAGTCCTTGCAGAAGGATATCGCACCATCGATCTCGCAAAGCCGGGCGAACCACAGGTAAAATGTGACGAGATGGGTTCTCTCATTGCGGAGCGGATCTGAACATGATTTAAAGAGGTAATTGCGAGCCGCCTCATTAAGGAAAGGCTAGTTGCGAAACTTTAACAAATATCATAAGCAGGTACATTTGCAACCGTCAGTACTTAATGAGCAATTCCATTGCGAATTTAGTACTGTTACGTTTGCAACGTAGCGAAAGCGTACCTGCGTTGATTTGTTAAAGTTGAGTAACTATTATATTGTATCCTTGAGGTGCGCAATTACCTCTGAGAGATATAGTGAAGAGGAGTGAAAAAAATGCAGAGTGATAATATGAAATGTGGTATGCAGCAGGCACCGGCAAGGTCCTTACTCAATGCCATAGGAATGACGAGCGAAGAGATGAAAAAACCGATTGTGGGAATCGTAAGCTCCTACAAT
>CAJOMI010000003.1 GCA_905235545.1 uncultured Lachnospiraceae bacterium
AATATCTCGACCGGTTTGCCACTCTTTCCGGCATGGAAAAGGACGCTTATACGGATCTGTATGAGGGGTATGAGATGTATGATGACTATTATGGCTATGTGGGAAATGACTGTGGCGGGGATATGTTATCGGATGCTTATGATGCCGGTTTCTTTGAAGAAGATACCGATGCAGCGGGAATGGGAGAGGAAACTGTCTTTTTGGAGTTTATAAGGGACTATTACAAGGACCTGTATTTCCAAAAACGGAAGGATGAGATGGAAGAGTTCATGTTCCTCGGTCTTCGCATGACCGGAGGCGTTTCCAAAACAGAGTTTCAAAAACGGTTCTCCACCGGGATTGAAACCATATATGGGAAAGTTCTGGAAAAGTATGAAAAGAACGGTCTTCTCACAGAAAAAGGTGACAGGATATGTTTAACCGATAAAGGGATTGATGTCAGCAATGTGGTGATGGCGGAATTCATGTTGTGAGAAATGGAATCGACACATTTGCAATGAAAGCTGAGGGCTAGAATTATGAACATTAAGAAGAAATTAAAGGAAAATAGTATGTATATAGCAGCCTTTTTGGTTCCATGGTTGCTGATATTAATTCATTCGGTTTTGAGAAATGGATGGCCGATGGGTGAATCGAATATTTTACGTGGAGATTCCGGATTGCAATATTATCAAATATGTGTGGAATTGTGGAATAAAGTACATAATGGTGGCAGTTTATTTTACAGCTGGAATGCAGGCGGAGGATTTGATTTTTATCTTAATTTTGCATACTATCTCCTATCACCATTTACGGTACTTATTGTTCTTGTACCAAAAACATGGTTAGCAGATACGGTGCAAGCGGTAATGATCCTTAAATGGAGTGGAGTGTATATAAGTTATGTTTATTTTTTTATGCATACAAAATACAATACACTGAAGTCTCATCGAAGAATTATTTCCTTCATACTGGGAAGCATGGTTGCTCTTTCCAATACAATGATAATCAATATAACTTTTTTTAATTGGAATGATGTGATAATGCTTTTTCCTCTAATATTACTTCAAGTAGAAAATATTCTTGACGGGAAATTCAGTAAAAAATACTATGTATTGCTTACTCTTACGATGCTATGCAATTTTTATATGGCATATCAGGTTTGTGTCTTTTTGGCAATTTGGTTTTTTGTGAGTCTGGCTATGATGCGTGATCCGAAAAAAATATGCTTGCAGAAAATAAAATATTTTATGATATATTCTTTATTGGCAGCACTGACAAGTATGGCAGTTATATTGCCTAGTGTAAGCAGAGGCATGGGAAAGATAACATTCTTTAGTCAGGACAGAAAAGAAGAATACATAAAAAATATTCTGGTTGATGTATTTTCGTTTTTGAGAAAATTTTATATTTTTGATGATATTTCGGATTCCCTTTCCTATGATCCCAATATGTATTTTTCAATTGGCGCATTGATTTTGCTGATGCTGTATGCCGGAGTGAAAAGCAGATATAAAGTAAAGAATATGATCATTACTGTTTTTTTTATATGCGGTGTATTTTTCGGAGCCTTAAGTTTTGTACTGCATGGTTTTAGCGTACCACATGGAATTTATCACAGATATATTTATATGTTTTTCTTTATGTCTGCTATTATTATTCTTGATATTATTCAGAATATTGATAAGATTGCAATGAAGAAGGTTGTGGGCGCGATCATAGTTGCAGATGTTCTTCTCGTCCTTTCGTATGTAAAGATGCAGACAAGCCTTTCGGATTATGTATATATATTTACATTGGTTTTGACGATATTTTACGAGAGCATAATTTTTTTGTTTTTCAGAAAAAAATTATCTGTTGAAAAGATGATGACTATTTTTGGGATCATGGTTATTTCTGAGTTGTTTATAAATTCAGAATATGAATTGAAAAATTATGACGTGGAGCCGATTGATCAATCAAATAATACGCAGTATGTTGGAGAATTGAAAAATTTATGTAATCTTGAAAATGGTGAAAGAATAGATGTTGTAAACGGACTGAGAAACGATGGATTGCTGTATGATTACAGCAGTAATGATATATTTTTGTCCTATTCCAATGAAAATCTGGTTGGATTATATGCCGGTGTTGGAATGGATTATTATGATGAAGCAGGTTACGGATTGATCGGAGCATCCCCAATATTAAATGTTATGTTTAATGTCAGGTATGGTATTGGAGATAACAGTATGCTGTTTAGTGATGTAAAGAAAGAGAATGAATCAGGAGATTTGTCCTTGTTTCGAACAGAACATCTGGCAGGCTTGGGATATATGGTATCAGAAAGCATAAGTGATTGGAATACGAATCGTATAGACCCTTTTGCAATACAGAATGATTTTATTGAATTGTCAACCGATGTAAAAGATGTTTTTAACATAGAAAAGCCGGAAGTTAGATGCAGTAATGCGGATGGGGTAATTGATTCCGTTCAGCAGTACGAGGAGGCCGGATTTTACCTGTACGAATATAAAAACAATGATTTTGAAAATCAAGAGTATACATTGATTGAATTTTCCGTACCGAGAGACATGGATTTATATGTGGTTACGAGTAACGGTAAAAAGGCTTTTCTGAATGCGTATATTGACGATCAAAATGTATATTGTGATTCGGTTGCACATAGTCAGCAAACCTTACATATAGGAGAGGTTAAATATGGCCAGACTGTAAAAATATATGCAATTCACCAAATGAATCCGGGTGAGGAAAATGTCATGTGGTATCAGTTTGGAAGTTTTAATGAAAGGAATTTCCAAAGTGCGTATGAACAGTTATCAGAAAGCGTATATCATATTCAACAGATGAATGATACATATATCAAAGGTAATATCAATGTAAAGGAGAGAGGAATCATGATGACCTCCATCCAGGCTGTTGATGGATTCGCCGTATATGTGGATGGAGAAAAAACAGATTACAAAGTAATTGGAAACACTTTTATAGGCGTACCGCTTGAAAAGGGGGATCACACGGTAGAATTTAGATATATTACTCCATATTTGAAAGAAGGTATTATTGGAAGTCTTATAGGATTATTGTTATTTTTATTCAGTTTTCCTATGACAAAATTTACAAAAAAAGATACGTAATAAGAGAAAGGTACCGGATATGGCGTTAAATGATTTAATGTTTTATTTTAGATAATTATAAAATGTTTGAATTTGAGTATATTATTGCTTATTATATTTAAATAGTGTATACTTATCTTGGCAAATTTTTGTAATATTATAATAAATATAGGGGATTAAAATGAAAAAATTAATAATTTATTATGCCGGCATATGGGCTGAACGATTACTTACAATTGACCGTTATAAGAAAGTTGATTATTTTGTGGATCATATTCAACAAAAAGAAGAATTTAAGGGAATTGGCGGTGAAAAAAATATATATCCGATTGAACAGTTGCTTAAAGAGAATAAGGATGAGATTCTTATAGTGATTTCTGATAACAGATTATACAAGGAAGCAAAGATGGAATTGGAAGATATGGGATTTACAGAGGGAATTCACTTTTTTAACGGTTGGAGATTGGACTATTCTTTCTACAAATTATATTATGATGACAGTTCATGGGGAAAGTATGAAAATGAACAGGATGGGGCAATTGAAAGGGCTGATTTTAATCAACGTGCGAAAATGATGGCACAATTGATTCCCGATGATGTAAGGTCAGTTATGGATCTGGGTTGCGGATCTGCTTTTTTAAAGAATTATATTTCTTCAGATATACAATATTATGGATTGGATTATTGTGAACGTGATTCGGATACCATAGTGTGTGATTTGAATAAGGAACCACTTCCGGATATCAATGTAGATATGTACTATATGGCGGGATTGGTATATTACATAGACGATATGGAACATTTCATTGCGCAAATGACAAATGCAAAGTATATTTTGTTCGATTATGGTGGAACAGAAAGATATCTTCGATTAGATGGTGTGCCGGAAGATCCACTTATAAATGCAAGAAATAATTTTATAGAAATTGATAAGTTGTTTGTTATTCTGCGGAGGAATGGTTTTGTATTTGAAAATGGAAATTGGGATTGGAAAAACGGTAAGATAGGATGGCATATGTACTTGTTCAAAAAATTGCAGTAAGAATATCAATTTGATTTCACTAATTATGAATATATATTAGTTAACATTCGTGTTTGCCGAAGGTAGATGATTAGTTTAACTGTATGTGCCGCGGCAATGTATTTTGTTCGTGCGTATAATGCAATAATTTTGACAAGAAATAGAAGGGGGATAAGAATGCTGCATAGATTAGTAGTTATAGGTTCCCAACGAGAAAATGTTGAACTTGTAAGGAGAGCAAAAGAACGAGGATATTATACGATCGTATGTGATGGTTATAAAGATGGTCCGGCCAAATTGCTCGCTGATAAGAAATATGATATTGATGTAAGAGATGTTGATGGGATTGTTGAAATGTGTTTAAAAGAAAAGGTTGATGGTATTATTGGATCCTTTTCTGATTTGATTTTTGAACAAATTGCAAAAATAGTCTCAAGAACAGATCTGAAATGGTATATTAATGAACAACAGTTGTCCAATTACCGCAACAAGCATATCCAAAAAAATGTCTTGCAAGAGCTGGGTGTTTCTGTTCCGAAGCATACTGTTTTATATAGAGATTTTGATGATGATGCATTACAGGATTTTTCATTTCCATTGGTTGTAAAACCGCTAAACGGATGGGGATCGAAAGGTATTTTTGTGGCAGATAGTATAGAAGATATTCGAAAAGGGTTTAAACGGACAGCGTCTAAAAGCACATTCGACACAATAGAAGTGGAAGAATATATCGAGGCTGGAGAATATAATATGACGGCGTGGGTGTATGATGGCAGGGTTTATACTTTAAGCATTGCAGACCGGGAGAAAAATCCAAGAACAGATGGGAATATTCCACTGTTGAACAGAATTGCTTATCCGGCTAAGAAGATACGATTTGTTTATCAAAAAGCAGAAGAGGTTTTGCAGACCTTTGTAGATAAAACGGGACAGAAAAGCGGGCCAATCTCCATGCAATTTTTTTATAAGAATGACAGAATTACGGTATGTGAGATAGCAGGAAGAATTTTTGGATATGAGCATGAATTGATTACATATTGCAGTGATTTGTACATCGAAGATTTGTTACTCGATTATGTGTATGATGAACGGAATATAGAACCAAAGTTAAAGGCACACAATGCTTTTTTTGAAAAACAATTTGCAGGATTATATTTTGTGGGACACCAGGACATGGTGATTAAGGATCAGCAAAGTGTTTATGATTTGGGGAAAAACTCTAAGGTTGTAGATTTACAGGCATTCTATAAAGAGGGAGAGACGATAGACAATTTTGGACCGAATCCTTATTTTGCCAGATATTATATCAGTGCGGATAGTAGACAAGCATTGGATGAATTGACAGAATATTTTTTTGAAACAATTAAGGTCCGGTCTGTGGAGGGTAATGAAGTATTATACAAATGCTCTTTGTATAGGGAGGAAGAATAGAGGTGGCTTATGAAAAAGTTGGTTAGTTTTGCAATTCCGTGTTACAATAGCGCACAGACAATATTACCGGTTATAAATGAAATAGAGGAAGAGATGTCTAAGACAGAACAATTTGATTATGAGATCGTGACGGCAGTCGATGGATCACCGGATAATGTGTATGATGTCCTGACAGCAATCGCAAATTATAATGACAAGGTTAAGGTAGTAAATCTGGCCAAAAATTTTGGACAAGCGAATGCAAGAATGGCGACACTCAGGTACACGAAAGGTGATTATATTGTGTGCATGGATGATGATGGACAATGCCCGGTTAATCATATTCTTGAAATGTTACAACCGCTGGAAGAAGGATACGATATTGCAATTGCGGATTATCCGAAAAAAAAACAGAGTGCTTTTAAAAATATTGGAAGTAATTTCAACAAATTAACG
The DNA here is from genome assembly GCA_905235545.1 of uncultured Lachnospiraceae bacterium. Classification (GTDB taxonomy): domain Bacteria; phylum Bacillota; class Clostridia; order Lachnospirales; family Lachnospiraceae; genus CAG-590. The sequence continues at coordinate 5,980 of CAJOMI010000003.1, forward strand.
GCAAGAGTTTTATTGGATGTACCGAAAGAATTTCGATTCTCCAATTTTTTTGTGATGAAGAGATTTCTGACAAATCAAGTTCTGGAATATACGAATCCATATCCCTATATGGAAGGATTGATTTCGCAATCAACCAGGAATATTGCTTATGTACCTATGGAAGAACGGGAAAGAATAAGTGGAGATACTGGTTATACACTAAAAAAATTAGTTGGATTATGGCTGAATGGATTGACTGCATTTTCTGTGAAACCTTTGCGCATTTCTTCTGTTGTCGGAATGATATGTGCAATTCTTGGGTTTATTTTTGGAATTGTAACGGTAATAAGAAAATTGGTGATTCCTGACATTAGTGTGGGATGGAGTTCGACGGTTTCTATTATGTTATTCATGGGTGGTCTTTTGATGCTAATGCTTGGAATGGTTGGTGAATATATCGGAAGGATATACATAAGTATAAACAATGCTCCACAATATGTAGTTCGTCAGACGCTTAATGTAGAGGATAGTACAAAGTCTAAGCTGTCTTGATTGAAGCGGGACGGATATAATATATGAACTTGAATAGCTTTGAATCGTTAAAAAAGAATGGAAATGCTGGGTGATAATATGAATTTATTAAAAAAATATCTTACTATGTTCCGTCAGGACATGAAAGAAGTTATGTCACGTCGGTGTGGCTTGGATGAATTGAATAATCTGCTTGTATTTATCAGCATCCTGCTGCTTGCGGTTGCATTGTTTGCACATAAGTGGATTATCATTTTGCTGGGAATTGTTTTTGCATTGATAGTTACGCTTCGTGCATTTTCGAAAAATTTAGATGACCGATCTAAAGAAAATGAAATCTATATGAAATACCTGGGCGGTGTCGTCAAACGGATATCTTATGTTTCGCGGAGTATTAAAATGAAAATCAAGACACTGCAGGATGAACAGTATGTCTATTTTATCTGCAGCGGATGCAGACAGACGATCCGGTTGCCGAAGAACAAAGGCACGGTAAGCGTACGCTGTCCGAAATGCGGTCAAAACTTTATCAAAAAAACATGATAATTTTTTCTTGATTTTTCCTTGACAAACAGATAAGTGAGTGTTACTCTATACACAGATGTTAGCACTCGAACATAATGAGTGCTAATAGTAAAATCTGAGAAAGGGGTTTGATACATGGAGTTAGATGAGCGCAAACAGAAGATCCTGAAAGCCGTTATTGCAAACTATCTGGAGACAGGAGAACCGGTTGGCTCAAGAACAATTTCCAAGTATACAGATTTGAATCTCAGTTCTGCAACGATTCGTAACGAGATGGCAGACCTGGAGGAATTGGGTTATATAATGCAACCCCATACCTCGGCAGGAAGAATTCCCACAGACGCAGGCTATCGCTTATACGTAGATAGTATGATGGCTGAGAAAGATACTGAGATGGAAGAGATGAAAACACAGCTTCTGGAACGAGTGGATAAGATGGAATCTCTTCTGAAACAGGTGGCAAGGGTTTTGGCGAACAATACGAATTATGCCACATTAGTCACCGGACCGCAGTATCAGAATTCGAAGCTTAAGTTCATCCAGCTTTCCCAGGTGGATGAGAGTCAGCTTTTGGCGGTGATTGTGGTAGACGGGAATGTGATCAAGAACAAATTGATGACGGTGACAAGGCCTCTTGCAAATGATGAACTTCTGAAGTTGAATGTCTTGTTGAATACATTTTTACAGGGCGCATCTTTGCAGGATATCAATTTGGAAATGATACAGACCATGAAGAGCCAGGCGGGAGAATATGCAGATATACTGGAGAATATTTTTCAGGGAATTGCGGAAGCCATTCATGAAGCGGATGAGGTTGAGATTTACACCAGTGGAACTTCAAATATGTTGAAGTATCCGGAACTTGGAGATCTGGAACAGACAACGAAACTGCTTGAAGTTCTGGAAGATCGTCAGGGCCTGTCGGAATTGCTTGATGGTTCAAACAATGCGAATGGCATTCAGGTTTATATCGGGGAAGAAACACCGGTTTCCAGCATGAAGGATTGCAGTATTGTAACTGCTACCTATGAATTGGAAGAGGGTGGCAAAGGCACCATCGGTATTATTGGTCCGAAACGTATGGATTATAAGAAGGTGGTGAGCACACTGAAAAATCTTACAGGTGAGTTAGATACGATATTTAAGAAGAAAGAATAGAGGTGTCAGAGTGGAAGAAAAGAAAGAAAAGACCCAAAAACAGAAACCGGTCGGCGATGCGGAGACGGAAACGGTGGAAGAGGTATCTGTTAATCAGGAGAATGAAACAGAAGTAGTCGCAGATGAAGTTTCTGAAGATGCGGCAAAGAAACCGACCAAAGCGAAGAGAAACGGTAAACGTCGAAGAAATACAAAAGAAGGGACGCCAAAGAATGCTTCTCCTAAGCAGGATGCAGAGGAGCTGAGGGAAGAACAGGAAGCTTCCGAAGGCGCACATGACAGCAGCAATAAAGCATTAGAACTTGAACTGGAAAGACAACAGGCGATGTTAGAAGAAGCAAATGAGAGATACAAGCGTTTACTTGCCGAGTTCGAAAATGCACGGAACCGATACGAAAAAGAATCAAAACACATGTATGATATCGGTGCAAAGGAAGTGTTGGAAAAATTGCTTCCGGTAGTAGATAATTTTGAACGGGCATTGCAGACAATTTCAGAGGAAGACAGAGAACGTGCCTTTGAACAGGGTGTTGATAAGATATACAAACAGTTAATGCTTACCCTTGAAGAGACCGGTGTGAAGCCGATGAATGCAGAGGGAACACAATTTGATCCGAATCTGCACAATGCGGTACTTCATGTCGAGGATGATACGCTTGATGAGAATGTAGTCGCAGAAGAATTGCAAAAAGGATATATGTATAAAGAAGATGTTTTAAGACATAGCATGGTTAAGGTGGCAAATTAAAGCAACCTTTAATGAATAATAACGATTTATTTAGGAGGAAAAGATCATGGGAAAGATTATAGGAATTGACTTGGGTACGACAAATTCATGTGTAGCAGTTATGGAAGGTGGTAAACCTGTAGTTATCAACAATGCTGAAGGAGCCAGAACAACTCCATCTGTTGTGGCATTTACAAAGACAGGTGAAAGAGTAGTCGGTGAACCAGCAAAGCGTCAGGCAGTAACGAACGCAGATAAGACCATTTCATCCATCAAGAGACATATGGGTTCTGATTATAAAGTAGAAATTGATGACAAGAAGTATTCACCACAGGAGATTTCCGCAATGATTCTTCAGAAATTGAAAGCGGATGCAGAGAGTTATTTAGGTGAGAAGGTAACGGAAGCGGTTATCACAGTTCCGGCATATTTCTCAGATGCACAGAGACAGGCTACCAAGGATGCGGGACGTATTGCCGGTCTGGATGTAAAGCGTATTATCAACGAGCCGACGGCAGCAGCCCTCTCTTATGGATTGGATAATGAAAATGAGCAGAAGATCATGGTATATGATCTGGGTGGTGGTACATTCGATGTATCTATCATTGAGATTGGAGATGGCGTCATCGAAGTACTCGCTACAGCAGGTGATAACAAACTCGGTGGTGATGACTTTGATAATGTCCTTACAGATTATATGCTCGAAGAGTTCAAGAAACAGGAAGGTGTTGATCTTTCTACCGATAAGATGGCTATGCAGAGACTCAAAGAAGCATCGGAGAAGGCAAAGAAAGAGCTTTCCTCTTCTACAACAACCAATATCAATCTTCCGTTTATTACTGCAACGGCAGAGGGACCGAAGCATTTTGATATGAACCTCTCCAGAGCTAAGTTTGATGAACTGACCGCACATTTGGTAGAGAGAACAACAACTCCGGTTCAGACGGCACTGAAAGATGCAGGACTTACCGCTTCTGAACTGGATAAGGTATTGTTAGTCGGTGGTTCTACCCGTGTGATCGCAGTACAGGATAAAGTAAAACAGTTGACCGGTAAAGAACCGTTTAAGGGAATCAATCCGGATGAGTGTGTAGCGATCGGAGCATCCATTCAGGGTGGTAAGTTGGCAGGAGATGCAGGAGCAGGAGAGATTCTTCTTCTTGATGTTACCCCGCTTTCCCTTTCCATCGAGACAATGGGTGGTGTTGCAACCAGATTGATCGAAAGAAATACAACGATTCCGACCAAGAAGAGTCAGATATTCTCTACAGCGCAGGATAATCAGGATGCAGTGGATATCAATATCTGCCAGGGTGAGAGACAGTTTGCGAGAGATAACAAGTCTTTGGGACGTTTCCGTTTGGATGGTATTGCTCCGGCAAGACGTGGTGTGCCACAGATTGAAGTAACATTCGACATTGATGCCAACGGTATTGTAAACGTATCCGCTAAGGATCTTGGAACCGGAAGAGAGCAGCATATCACAATCACTGCAGGATCCAATATGTCCGATGAAGATATCGAAAAGGCTGTTAGAGAAGCTGCTGAATACGAAGCACAGGATAAGAAGAGAAAAGATGCCATTGAGGCAAGAAATGATGCGGACGCTATGGTATTCCAGACAGAGAAAGCATTGCAGGATGTCGGCGACAAATTACCGGAAGAGGATAAGGCAAAAGTAGAGTCAGATCTTGCAGCTCTTAAGAGCTTACTTGAAAGTACGGATCCTGAAAACATCAGTGAATATGACGTAGAGAAGATTAAGGATGCGAAGGAAACATTGATGACAAGTGCACAGAATCTTTTCGCTAAGTTATATGAGCAAAACGGACCGGATGTGAATGTGGGAACCGGAGCAGAATCTTCTGCAGAATATGCAGAGGGTGATGTGGTAGATGGAGATTATACAGAACTGTAAATCCTTCTGTTTGTAGCGAATAATGACCCCACGGCTCTGCCTTTTGGAGTCGTGGGAAATTGTTGTAAATAAAGGTGGATAATATGGCAGATACAAAAAGAGATTATTATGAAGTTCTGGGCGTTTCCAAAAATGCCACAGACGATGAATTGAAAAAAGCATATCGACAGGTCGCAAAAAAATACCATCCGGATATGAATCCGGGCGATGCGGATGCAGAAGCTAAGTTCAAAGAGGCTTCAGAGGCATATAAAGTACTGAGTGATCCGGAAATGCGTTCGAGATATGATCAGTTCGGACATGCAGCATTTGATCCGAATGGAGGAATGAACGGCGGTGCCGGATTTGGCGGATTTGAATTCAACATGGGTGATATGGGTGACATCTTTGGCGATATTTTCGGCGATATGTTTGGCGGCGGAAGATCCCGTCAGTCCAACGGTCCGACGAAAGGTGCCAACATTAAGACAACGGTCCGTGTCAAGTTTGAAGAGGCGGTATATGGATGCCAGAAAGAATTGGAGTTGCCACTGAAAGATGAATGCGTGGTTTGCCATGGAACCGGAGCACAACCGGGACATAATATGGAGACTTGTACCAAATGTAACGGCAAGGGACAGGTGGTATATACACAGCAGTCTCTGTTCGGGGTTGTCCGTAATGTACAGACATGTCCGGAATGTAATGGAACCGGCAAGATGATTAAATATAAGTGTAAACAGTGTGCCGGAACCGGATATGTTAAAAGTAAGAAAAAGATACAGGTCGTTGTGCCGGCAGGAATTGACAACGGTCAGAGTATTCGTATCCGGGAAAAGGGTGAGCCGGGTGTCAATGGTGGCGCAAGAGGTGATCTTCTTGTAACCGTATTAGTCGACAGACATCCGCAATTCCAACGCCAGGAGTATGATCTGTTCTCTACGGAGCCAATCAGTTTTACACAGGCAGCACTTGGCGGGACAATTACGATCAACACAATAGATGGTCCGATGGACTATGAAGTTAAAGCAGGTACGCAGACGGATACCAAGATTAAATTAAAAGGAAAGGGTGTTCCTACCCTTCGCAATAAGAATGTCAGAGGCGATCATTATGTGACATTGGTTGTACAGGTGCCGGATAAATTGACAGAAGAACAGAAGGATATTCTCAATAATTTTGATGAGGTGACGACCAATACCAGGCGTTCGACGGATTCGGCAGGCGGATTCAGCTTCAGCGGCGGGAACAAGAAAAAGAAGAAAAAATAAAGAAATAAAGTTTGACCCCGGAGACTTCTTCCCCGGGGTTTTGCTTTGAAAATGACATGTTTTCCTTTGTTTTCATAGGTAATATTTCATTTGAATAAAAACTTTACATAAGTAGCTAAACTCGGTATAATAAAAGGAGTATTTTGAAGAAAAGGCATGGATCATATACATGAAATGGACAAAAGTAACGATTGAGACAACAACAGAAGCCACCGATATGTTGAGCTATCTGCTAGATGAGTATGGGGTGGAAGGAATTGAAGTGGAGGACAAGATTCCACTGTCAGAGGATGACAGGAAAGCGATGTTTATAGACATTCTTCCGGAACTGCCACCGGATGACGGTGTGGCATATATATCCTGTTATATTGACGGAAAGACGGATCTTACAGGGCTATGCGGATACATCCGGGAACAGATGAAGGAGATATCGGAGTATATGAATGTGGGTTCCGGCAGAATATCCATCAGCGAGACAGAGGATAAGGATTGGATCAACAACTGGAAAGAGTTCTTTCATCCGTTCCGTTTGGAAGAGAATATTGTGATTCAACCAACCTGGACAGAAGAAGCGGAACAGAGGGATGGAGATATTGTCATTCATATCGATCCGGGGACTGCGTTCGGGACAGGATCTCATGAGACGACGAAGTTATGCATATCAAATCTCAAACGCTATATCCGGTCGGATGGCACGACAGAGGTGCTTGATGCGGGATGTGGAAGCGGAATTCTTTCAATCGTCGCATTGAAACTTGGCGCAAAGCGGGTGTATGGAATTGATATTGATGAGCTGGCGGTTACGGCGAGCAGGGATAATCTTCTGCTCAATGACATTGATCCGGGAAGATTTACGATTGTAAAGGGTGATGTGATCGGTGACGCAGAGTTTGCAAAGCGTGTGGCACAGATCGGACAGTATGATATTGTGGTTGCCAACATACTTGCAGACGTGATCATTCCGCTGTCAGGAGTGATACGACCGTTTTTGAAAGAAGAAGGCGTGTTTATCACTTCAGGTATTATTGATTCCAAGGAAGACGCGGTGAAAGAAGCACTGGTACACAATGGATTTGAAATTATGGACGTCACACGTATGGGTGAATGGGTATCGATTACGGCGAGGTGAAGATTGTCGATGAATCAGTTTTTTATGAACCGTGAGGATATCTTGAAAAGTCCCCTCCGGATACAGGGAGAAGATTACAATCATATCCGTAATGTTCTCCGCCTGAAATGCGGAGAAGAAATTCTACTTGCAGATGGCGAGGGGAAAGAGTATCTTTGCCGGATTACAGATTATCCGGCAGAGGAAGAGAGTGTGGAATTGAAGATTGTGGATATTCTTGGGAGTACCGCAGAGCTTCCGGCAAAGATCACGCTCTTCCAGGGCTATCCAAAGGGAGATAAGATGGAAACGGTCGTGCAGAAGGCGGTGGAACTCGGTGCGTACGAGATCGTGCCGGTTATGATGAAGCGAAGTGTTGTCAAACTGGACGCAAAGAAAGCCTCCAAAAAAGTGGATCGTTTGAATGCCATTGCACTCTCGGCAGCCAAGCAGTCCAAGAGAGGGATTGTTCCGCAGGTGCGGTCAGTCATGACATTTGATGAGGCGGTCGCCTATGCATCTGTGATGGATTACGTTCTTCTGCCTTATGAGCAGGCGGAGGGAATGGAATATTCCAGACAGGCACTCCGAGAGTCGATAGGAAAAGAGAAGATTGCTGTCTTTATCGGACCGGAGGGCGGATTTGATCCGTCGGAGGTTGCAAAGATCGAACAGATCGGGGGCAGGACGATTTCTTTGGGACACCGGATATTGCGGACGGAGACAGCAGGGCTGACGATCCTGTCGCTTTTGATGTTTTTGCTGGATGAATGATGATATAAGATGACATAGTTGGAAGTGGAATTCGAATGAAAGAGAACAAAACAAGAACCATTATCATTTTGCATATTTTTTTGATGCTCTATTCCCTGTTTGGAATCTGCTCCAAATTGGCGGCACAGGAGAGATTTATGTCCACTAGGTTTATACTGTTATACGGAGCGGTGATTTTCAGCCTGGGGATTTATGCAATTGTCTGGCAACAGATCATCAAACGTATGCCGCTGGTATCTGCCTATGCCAATAAGGCGGTCACTGTGATCTGGGGGATCGTTTGGGGCAGACTTTTTTTTGAGGAAACCATTACGCTTAAGAAAATAATTGGTGCGATTGTTATCATAGCAGGTATTCTTTTAGTGGTGACAGATAAGGAGAAGCAGGATGATTAAATATGTTTTTATTTATATTTTTTCTGTGTTCATATCCTCTGTATCACAGATTTTGTTAAAGATCAGTACTGCGCATCAATATGATAATGTGATAAAAGAGTATTTGAATGCGAAAGTGATTATCGCATATATGATATTTTTCTGTTCCAGTCTGATTACGATATATGCGTATAAAGGTGTGCCGTTATCATTGGGACCGGTACTGGAGTCAAGCGGATATATATTTGTCACGATTTTGGGACGGATTTTTCTGAAGGAAACCGTCAGTAAGAGAAAATTACTTGGAATCTTATGCATTTGCTTAGGAATTCTGATCTCTTATATCTGACAGACAATTGAGATGGATGAAAGAAGAGTACACACAGATAATACAAGTCAAAGAGGGAGAAGAGTATATGATACCATTTAACAGAACCCCCTATGTGGGAAAAGAAGAAGAATATATGAGGGAAGCGATAAGCAATTATAAGTTATGCGGGGATGGTCCGTTTACCCATAAGTGTCAGCAGTGGATTCAGGATGATACAGGAACCAAAGAAGCACTGCTCACGACCTCGTGTACGGCGGCGCTGGAGATGGCAGCTTTGCTCTGTGATATAAAACCCGGAGATGAAGTCATCATGCCTTCTTATACCTTTGTATCTACGGCTAATGCATTTGTGCTTCGCGGGGCAAAGATTGTATTTGTGGATATCCGGCCGGACACAATGAATATTGATGAGAACCTGATCGAGGATGCGATCACGGAGCGAACCAGAGCGATTGTTCCGGTACACTATGCGGGAGTAAGCTGTGAGATGGATACGATACTTGATATCGCACACCGACACGGTGTCAAAGTGGTGGAGGATGCCGCACAGGGGGTACATGCCACCTACAAGGGCAAGGCGCTTGGCACAATGGGAGACTTTGGCTGCTATAGTTTTCACGAGACAAAGAACTATACCATGGGTGAAGGCGGTGCCCTCTTGATTCAGGATGAAGAAGATTTGATAAAGGCGGAGATTTTACGGGAGAAGGGAACCAACCGCAGCCAGTTTTACAGAGGGCAGGTGGACAAATACTCATGGGTGGAGATGGGTTCTTCCTATCTTCCGAGTGATCTCAATGCGGCATTTTTGTGGGCGCAACTGGAACGGGCGGATGATATTAACAATGCCCGTCTGGACTGCTGGAATCAGTATTACAGGGGATTGAAGCACCTGGAAGAAGCCGGCTATATCACACTTCCTTACATACCGGAGGAATGCAAACACAACGCACATATGTTTTACTTAAAGACTTCGGATCTTGCGGAGCGTACCGCATTGATCGATCATCTGGTAAAACATGGAGCTTATGCAGTGTTTCACTATGTTCCGCTGCACAGCGCAAAGGCGGGCAGGCGATATGGAATCTTCCATGGAGAAGACCGCTATACCACAAAGGAGAGTGACCGCCTGCTCCGTCTTCCGATGTACTATGGGTTGATGCGGGATGAGGTAGCGTATATTGTCGAACAGGTCGAGAATTTCTATAGAGGAAAATAGAGACAAAACAGACATTGCATTTTTGATGATATGAAAGGATATGGAGAATAAGGATGGACAGAGGAAAGAAATTATTAGAAAAATACTGGATGTATATGGTGGCATTTCTGGTGCCTTGGGGGATTGCAATCCTTCACTCCTTCATGGGAAACGGCTGGCTGGTGGGAGGGGGCAGTATCCTGAGGGGAGATGCCTTTACGCAGATGGTACCATTTTATTACGGGTTATGGGATAAGATTCATCTCGGAGAGTCCTTTAATTACACGTGGAATGCGGGAGGTGGAAGTGATTTTCACATCATTTCGGGTTATCTGAGATCACCATTCTCCTTGTTGGTTCTCTTATTTCCGAGAAGCTGTGTTGCGATGTTGACGCAGATTATCATGGTATTGAAATGGGCACTGATCAGTGTCAGTATGACCTATTTTTTCTATCATACAAAGCATAACACTTTGACAGAACACAAAAAGGCAGTATCTCTGTTTCTGGGACTGGCCTTTGCACTCAGCAATGGACTGATTAATTTCATGGGGTATATTCAGTTTGAAGATGTATTGATCTGTTTTCCTTTTTTGCTTCTGCTCATTGAGAAGATGGTGGAGACCGGAAAGTGGAAACTCTATTGCCTTTTGATGACCTTTTGCATGTTCAGCAATTTGTATCTGATGTTCGGGATCAGTATTTTTTTGTTACTCTGGTTTATTTTCCAGATAGACGATGGAGTGCGCAAGAAGGGGAAAAAGTTCTTCATTTTTGCCGGAAGTTCTGCCCTTGCCGCGATTACGAATGCGTATAATGTGATTGATAATTTTGTCATGGCAGGGGATCGTTTAGAGACACAAACTGGCGCAGACCGGATGGCATACATAAAGAGCATGCTGGTTGAGCCTAAGAATTTTATTAAACAGTTGTTTATCATGACGCCGATATCCGATACGGCCAGTTTTGACCCGAATATATTTTTCTCGATTATCGGTACTTTTATTGTGGTATTGTTTGTGTTTATCAAGACGAAAAAAAAGAAATACCAGTTGGCGATAGCGGTATTGATGCTGGCAAGTTTTTTCTTCGGCGCGTTGAATATCGCATGGCATTTGTTTAATGTGCCGAATGCGGTAAATCACCGGTTTATTCATATCTATATTTTTGTGATGCTTTTCCTTGCCCTGCAGGTGATGGAACACTTGAAAGAAATACGAATTCGTCATGTGCTGATTGCCGGAGTGTTTGTAGGAGGACTTTTTGTATATGCCTTTTTCCAATTGAAGATGTTTGACGAGGTAGGAGTCTATCTTGCAACGGCATTGCTTTTGGCATTGTATGTTATGTTGTTTATACTGTACTGCAGAAAGAGCATAACCTATCCCAATATGTTGCTTGTGATCGTAGTCTTTGGAATACTGGAGCTGACGGTGAACGGATATCACGCATTTTCTATCGAGTACAATGTGATGGCGTTCTGGGCAGAGGATGGCGGGACACCGATTCGTGAACTGTCGGATGAAATCCCTGTATTGGAGAAAGGAGAGCGTGTCAGTTATGCAGATGGCGGAACGAATATGGGTCTGGCGCTGAATCGCCCAAGCGATGGGATATTTGCATCGAGTCTCAATGGAAACAACCGTATCCTCCATGATCGTCTGGGCATGGTTTCTTCGGGCAATGTGTCTTATCTTGTGACTGGAGGGTCACCACTTGTGAATTTGATCTTCAACACGAGGTACGGAATCGGTAACAGTGATATGGAATTCAGTGATTATGAGGTCGTGGATGAAAAAGACGAATATAAACTTTTCCGGATGAATCGACTGGCGGGTCTTGGCTATATGGTAAACAATACAATAGAGGACTGGGATATGTCCTATGGAACCTGCTTTGATGTTCAGAACGATTTTATTAATTGCGCGTCAGGCGGGGATCCGGTCTTTTCTGCGGTTGCCCCGAACATCACCTGTAAGAGTTTAGTGGGAGAAGAAGTGGAAAATCAGATAGAGGATGAGGATAGTCAGTTGTTTGGAGAGTATTTTTATCAGTATACACAGAAATTCGGCTCCGAATATGACACGCTGTCGGCAGAATTTATAGTGGATGAAGACATGGATCTTTATACACATATCGTGTTAAACAGCAAGGACTTAGTATTGGTATTTATTGATGATGAGATGATGCATCGGGATTTCACACTTAGACAAAAACAGACACTTCACATCGGAAATGTAAAGAAAGGACAGAAGATTTCGATCTGCTCGGTACCGGCACAGCCGGAACCGGATCATATAACGGAAGTAGTTTTGCAATTTGCCAAATTCGATGAGGATAGTTACGCAAAAGCATACGATACATTGTCGCAAAACCCGTATCATGTAGAAGAGCAGGAGTCAGATTATGTAAAGGGTTCTATTCATGCAGATAAAGATGGCATCATGATGACCTCCATACAGGCAGTTGACGGCTTTACGGTATATGTGGATGGCAATGAGACAGAGTATAAGATGATAGGAAATACGATGATCGGTGTTCCGTTGAAGACAGGAGATCATGTAGTGGAGTTCCGGTATCAAAAAGAGCGGTCTATGGCCGGATGTGCGGTATCAGCAGGCGGTGCGATCTTATTTGTCATTCTTTGCCTGGCGGGAGGCAGGAAGAAAAATGAGTCGGCGGCGCCGGAGGATGCCTTGACGGAAATCGACCCGGATTTGGAAGAATCGGCAGAGGAAAAGGAAGATGCAGATTTGAAAGAAGATCCGGATGACGGGAAAGAGACAGACACGACAGAGGAATCGGAAAAAGAAGAGAATCCGGATCTGCCGGAGGCTTCTGCAGAGGACACTGATGCGGAAAACATTGATGAGGAAGAAACAGAAGGAGAAACAGATGGAGATATATCTTGATAATGCAGCAACCACAAAAATTCTTCCGGAAGTGAAGGAGATCATGTTAGAGACGATGGATGATGCCTATGGCAATCCTTCTTCTCTGCACCGGAAGGGTGTTGAAGCGGAGAAGTATATACGGTACGCCAGAGATACCATCAGCAAACAGTTGAAATGTGACCCGCGGGAAATTACATTTACCTCCGGAGGAACGGAGTCGAACAATCTTGCTTTGATCGGGATTGCCATGGCGAACCGGCGGGCAGGCAATCATATTATCACAACGGGGATTGAACATGCATCGGTCTATAATCCGCTCCTGTATCTGGAGGAACAGGGGTTTCGAATTACTTTTTTGAAGGTGGATTCCTATGGAAGAGTCGATATGGATCATCTGAAAGAGGTGTTGGATGAGGAGACGATTCTGGTCTCAACGATGGCGGTGAATAACGAGATCGGAGCAGTGGAACCGATTGAGGAGATTGCAAAGGTCATAAAAGCGTACAACCCGGATATTGTGTATCATGTGGATGCGGTGCAGGCATTCGGAAAACAGGTGATCTATCCCAAACGGATCGGGGTGGATGCGATGTCAATGAGTGGTCATAAGATTCACGGACCGAAGGGAAGCGGAGCGTTGTTTATAAACAGCAGGACGAAGATCAAGCCAATTCTTTACGGGGGCGGACAGGAGAAAGGAATTCGCTCCGGCACGGAGAACACAACGGCAATCGCGGGAATGGGAAAGGCCTGTGAGATCATGTACCGTGATCTTGAAAAAAATACGGAGAGAATGCGAAGGGTAAAACAGACGTTGATCGACGGAGCTACTGCACTTGAAGGCGTGACCGATAATTCCGGGGCAGCCCCTCATATTGCAAGTTTTAGCTTTCAGGGTGTGCGGAGTGAAGTGCTGTTGCACGCATTAGAGGAGAGAGGAATCTATGTGTCATCCGGTTCGGCCTGTTCATCCAATCATCCGGCAGTAAGCGGTGTGTTGAAAGCGATCGGACTGGAAAAAGAACTGTTGGAATCCACTTTGCGGTTCAGCTTTTGTGAACAGAACACGGAAGAAGAGGCAAAGTATGTAGTGCGGACACTGGAAGAACTGCTTCCGATGCTTCGAAGATTTACCAGAAAATGAACACCTTAGGAAGAATCCGATTGCCATAAATAACAATCGGAAAAAGAGGAAGGAATAGAGAGGAAGCATACAAATATGGAATATAAAGCATTTTTGATCAAATATGCAGAGATTGGGACCAAAGGGAAAAACCGATATGTGTTTGAAGATATTTTATGTAAACGGATCAAAGAACATGTAGAATCGATTGGAGATTTTTCGGTTCGAAGAGAATACGGAAGAATTTTCCTGGAAGCGGAGGGAAACTATGACTATGAGGATCTGATCGCAGAACTCCGGAAAGTCTTTGGCATTATTGGAATCTGCCCGATTGTGGTGGAGGATACGGTACAATTCGATGCGATCCGGGAAAAGGCCATCGCTTATATGAAGGAATGCTATGGGGATCAGAAACTCACCTTCAAGGTGAATGCGAGAAGAGCCAATAAGGCTTTTCCGATGCAGTCTATGGAGCTTAACGCAGAGATTGGACATTATCTCTTAGAGGCTTTCCTGAATTATTCAGTGGATGTGCATAAGCCGGATGTCCTTCTCAATATTGAGATCAGAGACCGGGTATATCTATATTCCGCTACGATCAAGGGAGCGGGCGGACTTCCGGTGGGAACCAATGGAAAGGCGATGCTCTTACTTTCCGGAGGAATCGATTCTCCGGTGGCAGGGTATATGATCGCAAAACGGGGAGTGGAGCTGGAAGCGGTTTATTTCAATGCGCCACCATATACATCGGAGCGCGCAAAGCAGAAAGTGATCGATCTGGCCCGTATTGTATCCGGTTATTCGGGCAGAATTCGACTGCACATTGTGAATTTTACGGATATCCAGCTTGCAATCTACGAGAAATGTCCGCATGAAGAACTCACGATCATTATGAGACGCTATATGATGCGGATCGCGGAGCAACTTGCCAAACAGAATGACTGTCAGGCGCTTATCACAGGGGAGAGTATCGGGCAGGTGGCGTCTCAGACGATGCAGAGTCTTACCTGTACGAATGAGGTCTGTACGATTCCGGTATTTCGTCCGTGCATCGGAATGGATAAACAGGAAATTATTGACATCTCGGAGGAGATTGATACCTATGAGACATCAATTCTTCCGTATGAAGATTGTTGCACCATCTTTGTGGCGAAGCATCCGGTGACAAAACCGATCTTAGATGTCATCAAACGGTCGGAAGAGAAACTTACGGATGAGATAGAAGATATGTTGAGAAAAGCGATCGATACTGTGGAAGTGGTAATTGTGGAAGCGTAGAAACCTGCAGAGCGTTGGAATAAAAAAGGAAGGAACAGGGAATCTGCTCCTTCCGGGATAATCGCCAGACTAGATAATGTATGGCTCCAATGCCTTCATGATATCTTCGTCGTCAGTGTCCGTGTGGATATTGAGATCGATCGGTTGTGAAATATCAAGGCTGAAGATTCCCATAATGGACTTCGCGTCAATTACATATCTTCCGGATATGAGATCAAACTCTGCGTCAAACTTAGCGATATCGTTGACAAAACTCTTTACTTTGTCAATGGAATTTAAAGAAATTTTAACTGATTTCATGAATACCTCCTATTATGTATGATGATATAGTACCTATTGGCAATTCTAAGTTTATGATACCGTTTTGCATCTCAAAAGTCAATACGAAATGAGAAAGATCGTAACAAAACAGACAATAAAAGACAGGATTTGGGAATATGATAAAACAGGATAAAAAGTGGAAAGCTGCCATAATCAATCTTGGCTGCAAGGTAAATAAATACGAAGCGGATGCCATGAAAGAGAAATTGTCGGCAAAGGGATTTATTATGGTGGAGCCGGAGGAAATCGCGGACTTTTATATTGTAAATACCTGCTCGGTGACGAATATGGCACAGAAAAAATCCAGACAGA
This sequence comes from uncultured Lachnospiraceae bacterium, assembly GCA_905235545.1. Lineage (GTDB taxonomy): Bacteria > Bacillota > Clostridia > Lachnospirales > Lachnospiraceae > CAG-590. The sequence goes on from CAJOMI010000003.1 coordinate 21,781, forward strand.
TGTTAAGAAGGGCAAAACGAATGAATCCGAATGCGGTCATTGTTGCAGCCGGCTGTTATGTCAATGCGGAATATGATGCATTGCAGGGAGAGGATTTTGCGGATATCTTAGTGAGCAACAATTGTAAAAAGGATATCGCGTCGATTTTGCTTGCATACGTGGAGCAGGAGTCCTTTGAAGATTATTATATTGATATCAACCGGACGACAGAATATGAAGAGATGGGACATCTGACGGCAGAGCGTATGGATCATCAAAGGGCGTATATCAAGATTCAGGATGGCTGTAATCAGTTCTGTTCTTATTGCATCATACCGTATACCAGAGGAAGGGTGAGAAGCCGGGAGGCAGGTCACATATTGGATGAGATTCGCCATCTTGCGTCGGAGGGTGTGAAAGAGTTTGTTCTGACAGGAATCCATATCTCTTCTTACGGAATCGATTTTAGAAGAAAAGATGCAGAGTATGATGACGTGATGCAGATGCAACAGTCTCTTTCAGAGGGTACACAAGAGGAGCAGATTACGGATCTCGGCACACTGGTTCACGCCATTGCCTGTATTCCGGAAGTGCAAAGAATTCGGCTCGGCTCTTTGGAACCCCGTATTATTACGGAAGAGTTTCTGAAAGGACTGCAGACGAATGAGAAGTTTTGCCCTCATTTTCATCTTTCGCTGCAGAGTGCCTGTGATGCTACCCTTGCACGTATGAATCGAAAGTACAGATTCGAGGATTTTGCAAAGAGCTGTGAGCAGATCAGACAGTATTTTGACCGCCCTGCCATTACGACGGATGTGATCGTGGGGTTCCCGGGGGAGACGGAAGAGGAATTTGAAGAAACTTATGCCAATCTCGTGCGCCTGAATCTGTATGAGATCCATGTCTTTAAGTATTCTGTAAGAGAAAGAACGGTGGCGGCCAAACTTCCGAATCAGATATCGGAGCAGGTAAAAGGGGAACGCAGTGAACGCATTCTTGCCCTTACCGCTGCCCAGAAAAAGGAATATGAGAAGAATTTGTCGGGGATTTCGGATGAAGTGCTTATTGAGGAGGAACTGATGTCGGAATCGACGGAATATGACTGCGTGGAAGTTGTGCCGGTAGATGAGGAACACACACCGGACGGTGATCTGCAGTCAAAGGAAACCATAAAAAACTACACCGGACATACGAAACGGTATGTAAAGGTAAAACTTAAGGAACAGGGTGATATTGTCAACAGGGTGATCAAGGTGAAATATCGATAAATATTTGGACTTGCAACTTTTGACAAATTATATTATCATAGATACATCGAAATAAGGACGTGATGATATGAATAATCAGAATACATTTAATACACAATTTGTAGACGTTGTGAAAGACAATGATTTACAGGTGACAGATATTCTTGAACAGGTCTATACGGCTT
>CAJOMI010000004.1 GCA_905235545.1 uncultured Lachnospiraceae bacterium
AATAATAGGAATGTCCATCGATTTTTTTCCATCCTGTGACATATTTATTATTCACATAATAATAAGTTCCGGATTTCGTCTTTACCCAACCGTCCGCAGGAACCTGCTCTTTATTTGAATTCTCTGTTGTAACTGTCTGCTTTTCCTCCGCATCACCATCCGCATACGCACCGGCATATACCCTGGATTGGCTTACATTTAGCAATGTCAGGCATGTGACTAAAGTAAAAAGCATTCTCTTTAAAATATTGTTTTTCTTTTTCATCCATGTTGTCCTCTGCATTCATAAAATCAATCCTTGAATGTCCACCACAACGTCACCACTGACTTTTTCCATTTTCCCCCTGTTTTATATTTATAATAGATATGAACCTCCCAGAATTTCTCTTTGTTCTTCAGATTCATAGTTGCCTTCCATGTATTCTTTCCGGATTTTTTTAATTTTGCTTTTCGTGTCCCCCACGGCTGCCATTCTCCTCTTTTAACATATATGACTTTTGTAACCGTATATCCCTTTTTTGTTTTTATCGATATATCTTTAGAAGAAGTTACCCTTACCGGAATGGTAAGGACTTTATTATTTTGTTCTAAATGTTTCGCATAATTTTTAGTCTCATTACCAAACTTGATCGACTTGATCGGATTGTTATATTTCAAAGATTGAACGACAAACTGTTTGGAATAACTCTTTTCACCCTTCTTTACCGTTACCGTTACGTTATATGTTCCTTTCTTTGCGGTAAAAGGAATATAAATATCCTTAACATCATCATCGTAGGATTTAACGCTTGAAACATTGTATGTTCTTTTAGTGGCTTTATATACAGGCGGTTTCGCCCCATCGACATAATAACCCATTGCATTAGCAACTTTGAATCCATTTTTATCTGATTCTATGGTAATGGTGCTCTCGCGAGATACATTCTGAATATAAAATGCTGCATTCACGCTTAACGAAGATGTAATATAAGTGACCGAAGGGTTGTATTTCACATTTGAAATTTTCTTTAATTCTTTTTTTGAGATATCTTCGCAAATTGAAATAGTCGGATCATCGTTTACTATAATCTTATATTTTTTCTCAATATTATCGACTGTAATCGTCAGAGTTACCTCACCCCCACGATATGCTGTCAGATAAAGATTATCCAAATCCCATGTTCCATCTTTATTCAAAGAATATTGATCAGAATCATAAGAAACCTTAAGCGTCTGTTTGTCATAGGATTCATCCGTGTTTTCAAGATATAAACCTACTACATACGGCTTCTCACCAGGTGAAATAGTAATATTAACAGAAGAATTTCTCCCTATTCCTTTAATTTTACCAAATTGATAATCACTTTCCCCGCCTGTAGTCAACACGATGGCTTCACTGTTATCCGGTAATACCACCTGTGCATGAGCATTTTCTGCAAAGAACAAAACTCCTATGCACATCATAAACACATACATTCCATACATCCTTTTTGTTTTCATAATCCTTTACCTCCCGCGTTATATGTCGCAATATGTCACATTTCAGATTATATACTATTTGTCGCATTTTGTGAAGTATCAATACATAATTTTCTCAGATTGTTATAATCATATTAAAATAATGATGGAGGACATATGAACACGAAATCCCTTGGCTTAACACTGCTCAATTTAAGACAATCTCATAACCTGACACAGAAACAACTGTGTGATGCTCTCAATCTTGGACGTTCCACATATTCATACTATGAGACAGGTCGCAGAACACCGGATATTGAGACTTTATTAATGATTGCTGAGTATTATCAGATAACCCTTGACGAACTGATTACTACCGGCACAAAGGATTCCCCTTTGAGTGCTACAGCAAAAACAGACAGTACTGAATCAGATATTCAACTTTCCAGACATCTGAAAGCAAAACATATTCCAATTCAGCAGGTACTGCAGCTTTCGAAAGCGGATTTTGATTTTTTACAAAGTTACAAACAATTATCAGAAGAAAATAAATCAGAATTGTCTTATCTTCTCAACTACAAATTGCGCAGACAAAAAAAATAGCAGAATATCCTATTCATAGGATTCTGCTATTTTTACTTTATGACTTCAGTCTTTAATACAACTGTTCATGAGCATTCATCTCTTCCCCTTTATCAGCCGATACATTATCAGAAATTGAAGCTCTAGGCTTCAGCCACTTCTGTGATAGCCTCATTCAGAATGGACACTGCCTTGTCACAATCCTCTTTTGTGATAATAAGCGGCGGAACCATACGGATGATGCGATCGGAAGTTGCAGTGACAAGAAGTTTCTTCTCCATCGCCTTTACTTTAACCGCTCCCGCATCCACATCGACAAGTTCCATGCCGACGAGCAATCCGAGTCCGCGCACTTCCTTCACATGTGGAAGTTTCTCTAACTGCTCCATAAAATAGGATCCCATCTCCTTTGCATTCTGAGCCAGATTACGCTCTAACAACTCTGTAATCTGTGCATAAGAAGCCGCACAACAAACCGGATTGCCGGAATAGGTACTGCCATGTGACCCCGGATTCAATGCACTTGCACACTCTTCGGTCGCAGCCAAGGCTCCAATTGGAAGTCCGCCCCCCATTGCCTTTGCCATCGTCACTGCATCCGGCTTCACGCCATAGTGCATATATGCCATCGTCTCTCCGCAACGGCACCATCCGGTCTGCACCTCATCAAACAATAATAACATTCCCTTCTCATCGCAGAGTTCACGCAATCCCTGCAAAAACTCTTTGGTAGCAGGATATACACCGCCTTCTCCCTGAACCGGCTCTACCATAATGGCAATCGTATTCTCGGTACAGGCTGCCTTGAAACTTTCCAGATCATTATAATCCGCATATGTAAATCCCGGAAGCATCGGTTTAAATCCCTTTTGGCATCCGTTATCCGGCTGACCGGTGGCACTTAACGCTCCATAGGTCCTTCCGTGAAAACTGTTCTTCGCTGTCACAATATGATAATGTTCCGGTCCGTAATGATCCACTCCGTATTTCCGGGCCATCTTGATCATCGCTTCATTGGCTTCCGTTCCGGAATTTTGGAAGAATACCCGGTCAAAACCGGTATTCTCACAGATCAGCTTGGCCAGCAAAGCCTGCGGTACCGAATATGGATACAAACTCGTGTGCATCGCCTGTCCCGCCTGCTCTCTGATGGCTGCCACCACTTTCTCATTGCAATTACCGGCGGAATTGACAGCAATGCCCGCATAAAAATCCAAATATTCATCCCCATTGATATCCTTCACGATGGTATCCTTTGCCTCTTCTACCACGATAGGAAAACGATATCCGATATTGAGCATATATTGATCTGACATCTTTATAATATCTTCTTTGGTTAAACCATAATCCTGTGCTTTCATTTGTCTCCCGACCTCCTTATCCGTATTTTAATACACATTATCTTTGATTTCCGTATGATTTTCTTACTTCCTGTCATTCAGGTATCGCCCGTCTACACTTCATTCCGACGTCGGCATCTCTGTCTTGGATATATACCTATTCTACCCTGTATTTTTTTATTGTCAAGTATATTTTGTATTTTTATGCATAAACAATGAATAATTATAACGCCAGGTGTCTTTTCCTCCCAACATGGCGATTAATCGTTTCGTAATCCATCTCTTTGTTCATTTCCATTCAATCGTCCATCTTCTGATCACCCAGCAGATCCACTTCCAAACGATTATAGGGAATTTCAATCCCTTTTTCGTCAAAAGCCGATTTCACCTGTTCCCTGAGTTCCCAGGTGGCTGTCCAATAATCCGGTGTCTTTACCCACCCGCGAATACCCAATGTCATGCCGCTGTTGTCAAAAGAATCGATAAACACATTCTTTGGTTCATCCTGTAAGACATAGCTGTTGTTTGTAAGAATATCATTGACCACATTCTTAACCAAATTGATATCACTGTTGTAGGCGATGGAAATTTTGATCTCTACCCTTCGTTTTACCTCATCCGTCAGATTCATCAGACTGTTATCCGCCAGCTTTCCGTTTGGAATGACAACCAGTTTGTTATCCGGTGTCCTAAGTCTGGTATAAAAGATATCAATGGAGATAACCGTTCCCTCATTCTTCTTGTCACTCTCCACGATATAATCTCCCACCTGAAACGGCTTCAGAATCAAAATCAGCACACCACCGGCCAGATTGGAAAGGGCTCCTTGCAAAGCCAGTCCGATTGCCAGAGATGCTGTTCCCAATACCGTGACAAAACTGGTCACTTCAAATCCTACAATCGTTGCAGCTGTAATAAATACTAACACATAACCCAGCACGCGCAATCCCGAAAGAAGAAATCCGGCAACCGAATCATCCATCCTTGATCGTGAAAAAGAACGTCTCAGAACCTTGAGTATAAAGCCCACCACTTTCATACCAATTGCAATAAAAAGCAATGCCATCAAAAGACTGCCCGATTTGGCGATTACCCAATTTATTACGTTATCTATCGTATTCCGGATCAGACCGGCTGACTGTTCCACACCTTTCGTCGCCTCAGCTACTGCCTGACCCTTAACTGACTCTAAGAACATAGTATTCCTCCATCCTTTATTTTGCTTTCGCTGCAGGTTTCTTTTCCCACTTAAAAATACTCATAGAAAGCGGAGCCAATCCGATTGTGATAGAATTTTTCTTTCCGTCCGATTCACTTCTCCTGCTTGTCCGGATCGATATATTCTTGCTTCCATCTCCGCCAAATGCCTCATTATCACTGCAAAAGATTTCTCTGTAATTGCCCGCATACGGAACTCCTACTTTATATTTCGAATAGGAAACCGGTGTGAAGTTACACACGATCAGCAGCGTATCCTCCTTCTTGTCCGTTTTTCGAAGGTATGAAATGATACTCTCATTGGCCGCCGAATCATTGATCCATTCAAATCCATCCATATTATTGTCAAACGCAGAAAGTGCCGGTTCGTTCTGATACAGATGATTAAGTGCCTTGACATAGTCACGCAATATGGTATGTGCATCAAAATCCAACATATCCCAATCCAGTTCTCCCTCGCTGTCAAACTCCTTAAACTGTGCGAATTCCTGTCCCATAAACAGAAGTTTTTTGCCCGGATGCATCATCATATGTCCATAGAGAAGCCTCAGGTTCGCAAACTTCTCCTCATATCCTCCCGGCATCTGATCTACGATAGATCCTTTCCCTCCAATTACCTCATTGTGCGAAAACGAAAGAATATATTTCTCATCATAAGCACCTTTCATACTGTTGATCAGTTTCTTGTGCTCATACTTCCTATATAAGGGATCCAGTGACATATAGGACAACAGATCATTCATCCATGACATATTCCACTGATAATCAAATCCCATTCCGCCTGCTTCCACTGAGTCTGTCATCATCGGCCAGCCGGACTCCTCCTCCACAATCATCATGCAATTTGGAAATCTTTCTTTGACGATTGTATTAAGTTCCTTAAAGAAAGCTACCGCCTCCAGATTTTCATTCCCGCCATATAAATTCGGAACCCAGTTTCCATAGGACTTCCCGTAATCCAGATAAAGCATGGATGCAGCGCTATCAATCCGCAGCCCATCAATATGGTATCGTGACAACCAATAAATCGCATTGGCTATCAGATAATTTTTGACTTCATTTCGTCCATAGTCAAATATATAAGTTCCCCATCTCGTATTTTCACTTCTTCTGGGATCGCCCGGCTCGTAGAGTGCTTCTCCATCGAATCCTGCCATACCGCTTTCATTCTTTGGAAACTGACTCGGAACCCAGTCACAGATTACACCGATTCCTTTTTGATGCATATAATCTACAAAATACATAAAATCAGCAGGCTCTCCGTATCTGGAGGAAGGTGCATAAAATGAAGTCGTCTGATATCCTAATGTACCATCCTGTTCGTATTCCATCACCGGCATGAGTTCAATATGTGTATATCCCATATCCTTCACATAATCTGCCAGCTCTTCCGCCATCTCCCGATATGTAAAAAACTCTCTTCCATCCTTCGGCCGTTTGAAAGAACCCAGTTGAACTTCGTATATATTCATCGGCTGCTCACCTTTTTTCAATGTACGATTACGAATATATTCCGCATCCTTCCAATCATAGGAAAGATCCGCAATTCTGGAAGCATTTGCCGGACGTAATTCAGTATAGTTCGCATAAGGATCCGGTTTCATAAAAGTATTCCCGGACTTTGATCGAATCTCATACTTGTAGATCTCACCGGTCTCCAATCCCGGAATAAACAATTCAAACAATCCGGAATATTCCACTCTGCGCATAACATGAACTCTTCCATCCCATCCGTTAAAATTACCAACAACAGAAACTCGTTCCGCATGTGGTGCCCATACCGCAAACAGCACACCCTCGACACCATTTAACATACATGGATGCGCTCCTAATTTCTCATATATTTCATAATGCACTCCATCACTAAACCGACTGATATCGATGGCATCCAACACCGGATCAAATGCATACGGATCCATCATCGTCTGCGTAGAACCATCCTGAAATGTAATTTCAAGATAATAGACAAAACTCTGTTTGTCCGGAATTTTTAAAGAAAAGAAACCGCTTACTCTTTCACTTTGCAGTGCATACTTCTCCCCTGTATTTTTACAAACAGCTGACACGCTCTTTGCGGATGGATAATATGCATTGATATACACACCATCTGTCGTTTCATGCATGCCCAATATATGATGGGGATTGTCATGTTGTCCCGTTACCAGAGACTCCACTTCTGCCCAATTAACTGCGAATACTCTTTTTTTATCTGCCATGCGATCCTCCTTACTGTCCAATATGAAAAAGAAACGACGCTTTTACAAGCGTCGTTCCAATCTACTCGCCCCTTAACTGTTTCACTACACGTTTGATGGACTCATCAAATTCCTCTTCTGAAGAATTTTCAAACACGATAAGCTCTTTGATATTATCCGGCTTGTTGAAATTACAGCTTGCAATGTATTCATCCCAATGCTCTAACTTCCAAGTATCCCGATCAGAATCCCGCTTGATCATTCTCTCCTTGCATACTTCCACTCTAGTATTTACCCAAATAACTACCAGCTCCGCGCCATGTTCTGCAAGTCTGGCCCTTAGGGAATCCAGATATTCATCATCCCGGATCTCGTCTGTAAACGGAGCATTGATCAAAACAGTATCATTATAATCCAATGCTTCCATTGCAAGATCCAAAACACAATAATATTCATAGTCACGAATCTCTCTTTGGAAGAAATCAGAGGAACGATTATACTCCTCTCCAGCCACTTTAAATATCTGCTTTGACAAGACGATCAATGTATCCTTATCCAAATATACACAGTTCGTAAGCGCTTTCGCAAGCTGCTTCGAAATAAAAGTCTTCCCACATGCAGGTGGTGACGTAACCAATATTAAATGTTTCATGTAAATATGCCTCCTTCACGCCCTATGGCCCAATCTCTTTCGTACAAAAGTACAACATTAGAAAAGATTATAGCATATTTTGAAAGACTTTACAATGGATTTACCAATAAATATTTTGCATTTTTTATCAAAGCAGCACAAAAAGCGAAACACCCGTTATATATCCAGATAGCTTTTCATACTGTGAAGGGCTGATTTTTCAAGTCTGGAAACCTGTGCCTGTGAAATTGCGATTTCTTCTGCGACCTCCGTCTGTGTTTTTCCCTCAAAAAATCGCAACTTTATGATATTGTACTCTCTGTCTGACAATTTTTTCATCGCCTCCTGCAAAGAGATGTTCAACACCCAGTTATCCTCTTTATTTTTCTTATCCTTTACCTGATCCATGATATACAGAGTATCACCGCCTTCCTGATACACCGGATCATATAAAGAGACCGGAGTTGCAATGGCATCCAATGCCATAACCACAACCTCTTTGTCCATTTCAATCTCTTTGGCAACTTCATCGATCGTAGGATCCCGATCCTCCTCTCTCAAAATACGTTCTTTTGCATATATTGCTTTATAAGCAATATCCCGCAGCGATCTCGAAACCCGTATGGAATTATTATCCCGAAGATATCTTCTGCATTCCCCGATGATCATTGGCACAGCATAGGTTGAAAACTGAACATTTAAACTGCGGTCAAAATTATCGATCGCCTTCATGAGACCAATGCAACCCACTTGAAACAAATCATCAGCATTATCCGAAGCAGAGGAAAACCTTTGGATCACACTTAACACAAGTCTTAGATTACCTTCAATCAATTGCTCTCTCGCATTTTTATCTCCCTGTTCCATTTGCAGAAACAATTCATTCTTTTTCTCATTCGTGAGCAATGGTAATTTTGCTGTATTCACACCGCAAATAACGACTTTATTAAGTGCCATTCTAGTTCCTCCTTAACTGTTATATAGTTAAGGATTTACCAATCCCGATGTCTTTATACAAGCAATAATTACCTGTTTGTCAAGAACTGATCCGAAGCATTTCCTTTTTTAACCGCTTCATGATTTTCTTCTCCAAACGGGATATATAAGATTGTGAAATCCCCAAAAGATCCGCAACCTCCTTTTGTGTCATTTCCTCTCCCTTTTCATTGGAAAGACCAAATCTCAATTCCACAATCTGCTTTTCCCGTTCCGATAAAATCGTCATGGCTTTTTTCAACAACTCTTTATTCACTTCGTCTTCCATATCCCGATAGATCATATCCTCTTCGGTACCTAAAATATCAGACAACAAAAGTTCATTTCCATCCCAATCAACATTCAATGGTTCATCAATCGATACTTCCATTTTTGTCTTTGCGCTACGCCTTAAATACATCAGAATTTCATTTTCAATGCAACGGGAGGCATAGGTTGCCAATTTAATCTTTTTATCCATTTTAAAGGTATTGATTGCCTTGATAAGGCCGATTGTACCTATGGAAATAAGATCCTCCACCCCCACTCCCGTATTATCAAATTTTTTCGCAATGTAAACCACCAATCTCAGATTCCGTTCAATCAGAATACTCTTCACCTCAGTATCATCCGGCTCACCCAGTTTTTCCAACAGGATTTTTTCTTCTTCCGGCTCCAACGGCGGTGGAAGTATATCCGCCCCACCGATATAATGTATTTGATTTTTAGGCGATAAAAAAATATTCGCCACGCTCTTCATCATAGTAAGTTTCAGTTTATCATTCCTCACTATATTCACATCTGTTCCTCCAACATTCCAGTGCATTCGAATTCAAAAACTAAAAGCAATCGGAAACGTCCACACTAAATAAAATCCCTGCACAACAAGCCATTATATTTCTTTCCATCAAATAATACAGAAGGAGCAATTGCTACCGGCTGTTTTTTTAACTTCTTCTTTAACCCACGAATACATATTTCCTCCGCAAGAAAGCAAAGTAGTTTTCCCGAGTTTTTCCCCACACTCTGATATGTAATCTCATGAAAACACACTCTCTTTTGTGATTCACAAGTGATTATGGTTTCGTACGGAAGTTGTCTTTTTTTCTTGTACTCCTCCACAACTTTCCGCTCATCCCGTGTGAGCAGTTGCCCGGCAAGTTCTTCTCCTACAACAATAACCGGTTTCATAAAAAGGGGATCCCATAAGAGATTGCCTGTATCCAGATATACATAATCTTTTACCCATTTTTCTCCTGTTCGAATTGCAATCCGGTAAATATAATCCTCTTTCCCGGCTGTCTGATTCAAAAAGTGAGCCGTGCCATAGCATAAGACCGCACTTGCCATAAGCATGACCATCCAGCAGCAAAAGGTTACTTTATAGATTCCGGTCATGCTGCGCATACCACCCATCATACCTCCAAGAAAAAACTGGATTGCGATTGCTGTAAGCCCATTCCGCATCCATTCACCATCCCGTTGATCCATTGCAAATGTGACGGCGCATAATTCAGTCGCCAGGCAAATCAAAATGCCTGTCTTTCCCATAAGCAAAGAAGGAATCTTTATAAACGGAAGCATGATTCCGGCGCCCAAAAAGGAGGCTGCCGTAATTCTACAGAACCGGATCCTTCGTTTTCGAACAAGTGCTGTCAATATCAGGACAATCCAATCCGCTATAAAATTTACCCAAAAGAAGCTATCCAGATAAATCGTTACCTGCAATTTACACCTCCCTCTTACAAAAAAATATAGTCCTTCTCCCACAAAAATAAAGTCGAAACAACACGCCTTCTTTCGCACTGATAGAAAGAAAAAACACCCGATAAGAAAATCTTATCGAGTGTTATCATTCTTTATACGATTAGCGTTTGGTTCGATCTCGTTTTAAAAATTCAGGAATCTTAATGGTTCCGTCCGGATCCTGTTTCGGAGCCTGTGGTCTTGCTGTCGTTACCGGTGCAGCCGCCGTGCTGTTATTCGCCGTACCTGCCTGCGCCCCGTTTAAAAAGGATGGTTTCGTAACCTGCTTTGGCTGTGGTGTAGCTAATGGCTGACCGACATAGGTTGGTGCAGCTTGTCCTGCAGGGAATCCATTCTGTGTTGTTCCCTGTTGTACACCGGATACCGGTGTCTGCTCTACCGATGTTCCCGTTGGAGCTTCAGTGCCCTGTACCGGAGATGGCTGTGCAAATGTATTCAGACCGGTAGGCTGTCCAAAACTTCCATATGTAGATTTCTTTGCTGCCTGCTCAATTCCGGTCGCAATAATTGTAATACTTACTTCGTCCCCTAATGTATCATTGTCCACCGTACCAAAAATGATATTCACATCATCGCCGGCAGTCTCTGTCAGATAATTCACAGCATCATAAGCCTCAATCATACCGATATTACCGGCAAAGTTAACGATGATATCCGTCGCACCGGAAACCGTAGTCTCAAGAAGCGGTGATTCCATAGCCTGCTTGATCGCCTCTACTGCCTTATCTTCTCCGCTGCCACGTCCGATACCGATATGTGCTATGCCCTTGTCACGCATAACAGATTGAATATCGGCGAAGTCTAAGTTAATAATACCCGGACTTTGAATCAAATCTGTAACACCCTGAACACCCTGCTGTAATACTTCGTCAGCTTTCTTTAAGGCATCCGGAATGGTTGTCCTCTTATCACAAATCTGTAACAACTTATCATTCGGAACCACGATTAAGGTATCCACATTGCCCTTTAAGCGTTCAATCCCTTCTAAGGCATGATTCATACGAGGTTTACCTTCAAAAGAGAACGGTTTTGTTACAACACCAACCGTCAAAATACCGAGGTTTCTGGAAATCTCAGCCACCACCGGTGCAGCACCGGTTCCGGTTCCTCCACCCATACCACAAGTGACAAACACCATATCTGCATCCTTGACCAGTTCCGTAATCTCTTCTCTGTTCTCTTCTACCGCAGCTGCACCAATCTCAGGCTTCGCACCTGCTCCCAATCCCTTCGTAAGTTTCTCACCAATTTGAATCTTTGTCGGTGCCTTTGATGTAGCCAGCACCTGTTTATCTGTATTGATGGCAATCAAATCCACTCCGTTGATGTTCTCATCTACCATTCTATTCACTGCATTGTTACCGGCTCCTCCAACTCCGATTACCAAAATCTTAGCCGGTCCTTTTTCTTCAAATGTCTTTATCTCAAGCAAGGTTGTATCCTCCTTAATAAAATTTTCTTACCTATTAGTATACATATAAACATATAATACCTTTTTTTTTTAAAATAATCAAGTCTATTTTTGGGTTTTCTCTCGTTTTTTCACTATTTTTCCTTGAAAGAAGCTTTTCCGGAAGTTGTATTAAAGTCTCTCAAGTCCAAAACTCCTTTTTTCCCCTTCAGACCGTCCAGCATTTTATTCAGATCAATCATCTGTTCCTCCAGCTTACTGCCATCGCCAAGCTCCACCCGAATATTTTTATGTTGCAAAACGATTTCATTTTCCAGCGTGAACTTTATGGAATCTATTTGCAGATCATATTTTTTTATCAACTGGGAAAGTTTAAGGATCATTTTAAACCGATCTTCATTTTCCACCGGCAGTTTTTCATATAATTCAATACTTGAAAATCGCAAGCCTGACACCGTCGGCACATCCGCAATCTGATTGGGCGAAATTTCCAACACATATCCTTCCTGATCAAAATATACATATTCATTCATATATTCGATGCTTCCGGCGGGCACCTTCTCATACACGGTAATGGATATTGTATGCGGATCTACATATTCAATATCCAATTTTGCAATTAAAGGATACGTTTCTCCCGAATGAATCTTATTTTTAAGCATCAGCAGAACGATTATCTATATAACCGCTTGACAGAACAAGATCTTTGACCTGTCCTTCCGTATAGTGTTCATTCCCCGTCACTTCTATATTTTTGATCTTGAATCCCGTCAGGAAAAAAAAGAGCAAAAGTATCAATACGATCAGGAATACGCCTGCCACCAGACGTTTTTTTCTCGGTTTAAATCGGATTACGTTATCTTCTTTGTCTTTCATATCTCACCTTTATATATAGCAAATGTCAGTGCCTACCCCCTGCAGGTCCCGCACCATATCTTCATAGCCTCGTTGTATATATCCTATATTTGTCACCAAAGTACAACCATTACTCAGCATTCCGGCAATCACCAGTGCTGCCCCCTGTCGCAGATCCGTCGATGCAACCGGATGTCCCTCTAATCTACTGTGTCCCCTTATATAAGCTGTCTGTTTGTTTACCGTGATGGATGCATTTAATTGTTCCAATTCCTTTACAATATGAAAACGATTTTCAAAAATCGTCTCTGTCAAAGTACTGTTTCCTTCCGCTTTCAGCAATACGGTAAGCAGGATTGGCTGAAGATCGGTTGGAAAAGCAGGATAAATTCCCGTCTTGTAATTACCGGCCCTGACCGTACCCGAAGATTTTACATAAAGGGTTCCTCCAGACCACTCTGTTTGAACGCCCAATGTACCGGCAACCTGTATTATATTTTTCATATAACCGGTATCATCTATTCCTGTCAGGTTTATATCACACGGAATAGCTGCAGCCATCAAAAGATAAGTACCTGCCACAATCCGGTCATATACATTCTCATAATCCCCGGATGTCAATTCTCCGGTTCCTTTGATGATCAGAACGTCCGTTCCAATCCCTTCAATCAATGCCCCCATAGAGATCAGATAATTGCAAAGCTCAATGATCTCCGGTTCTCTGGCTGCGCCTCGCAATATGGTTCTCCCCTTGGCTCCTACCGCTGCAAGGATCATATTCTCCGTAGCTCCCACACTCGGAAAGCGCAGATGATATTCACATCCCTGCAAATAGTAGCTTTGACAGGTCAGTATCTCTTCGTCCAGATTTACATCCACATTCATCCGCATAAATCCTTCCAAATGAATATCAATCGGGCGTGTGCCAATCGCACATCCTCCCGGCATACCTATCTCCGCTTTTTGCCATCTGACGAGCATAGGCCCGAGTAGTAATATAGAAGCCCTGAGTCTGCAGGTCAGGGAATACGGCAATGGTTCGTAGGCTGCCTCTGTTGTATCAATCACAAGTGTATGTCCGAACCTGTCAATTTTTACATGTAAACATGTGAGCAGGCGGCACATAATAAACACATCCTCAATCAAAGGGCAATTGTTTATCACCGATACACCGGATGACAAAAGTGTCGCCGCCATAATTGGCAAAACATTATTTTTCGAACCCTGTATTTCAATTCTCCCCTGTAATCTTTCCGTTTTCTTAACACAAATCGCCTTCGCAGAATTCACATTTATTTCCTGCCATATCTCTTATTGAGCAGTCATTGCATTTCACCCGGCCGGATGAAAAAAGAAGCTCTTTGCAATCACCTGCTATTATTTTATGCAGAAAATTTGTCTTTGTCACCACTAAATACGGATTAATACTCTTTATGTACATTTATTTTTCTTGCAACCGATAAAACCAGACCCATCTCAACCAGCAAGCCAAATATTGCGGTACCTCCATAACTGATAAAAGGGAGAGGTACACCGGTTGGAGGAATTGTATTCGTGACAACTGCAATGTTGATACATACCTGAACGGAAATATGTGCGACAACACCGATTACGATCAGTGCTCCATACAGATCCGGTGCGCTCATTGCGATCATAACGCATCTCCATATCAGAAGGAGAAAAACCCCGATTACACAGATTGCACCAAACAATCCGAGTTCTTCACAAATAACAGAAAATATGTAATCATTATGTGACTCCGGAATAAACCCTAATTTCTGGATACTCTGTCCCAGACCTTTTCCAAAAATGCCGCCGGATCCCACAGCATATAAAGCCTGCAGCGTCTGATATCCTCTTTCATACTGTTCCGGGTGCAGCCACACCTTGATTCGATCCAAACGGTAAGAAGCCGCCAGAAGAAAAACTCCCATAAGTAGCACAACCGCGATTCCCATGATTACAAACTGCGCTATTTTAGGACTCGTCACAAATATGATCAGCAAAATTATAGCTGCACAGATAATTCCCGTACTAAGATTCTCTGTTGCAATCAATCCCACCGCAACCAATGGTAATGCTGCAACTCTGGCCATCACTTTAACCTCTCCGATCCTTGCAGCCCATATCGTCGCCATATGCGCCGTATAGAGAATGATCACAATCTTCGCTGCCTCCGAAGGCTGAAACTGAAACGAACCAAGCTGCAGCCAGCGCACCGAACCATTCGCATCGGTTCCCATCACCAACACAATGGCCAACAGACCGATAATTGCAACCATCATTATCAGGGAAAGTTTTTTCCATATATGATAATCCAGTCTGGCTGTGATCAGCATTGCGGCAATGCCCAGACACGCAAAAACCGCCTGTCTTTTCAAATAGTAAGCAGGATCATTTACTTTCAATTCAGCAGTATAGGAACTGGTACTGAATACGATCACCAGTCCGAATGCAACCAGAAACAGAACAATAAACAACAAGGTATAGTCAAAATAAGCCGTTGCTTTTCGGGAAGTTTCCTTGTCTTTTTTCATTCTTTTTTTTCTGCTTTGCGGTTTTCTTCCTGCCATACGCTACACTCCTAACTCATTTACATATTCTTTGAACAAATCTCCACGTACCTCATAGCTTTTAAACATATCCCAACTTGCGCATGCAGGAGAAAGCAACACCGCATCCCCAGGCTCCGCAGCCCCGGCACAGACATCCACCGCTTCTTTTAGATCCTTTACAAAGGAGACCTCCGTAAATCCATATTTTTCTGCAGTATCTGCTATGATTTGTGCGGTCTCTCCAAGCAGGACCAATCTCTTTACCTTGCCGTCAAATGCCTTGATCCAGTCATCAAACGGTACTTTTTTGTCCAAACCACCGCCTATCAGAACTGTTCTTCGGTTCATCGCCTGAATTCCCTTGACTGCCGCATCCGGATTCGTTGCCTTGGAGTCATTATAATAGGTCACGCCGTTAACTTCCCTGACAAATTCAATCCGATGTGCCACCCCTTTAAATTCTTTTACTGTCTCAACAATCACGTCCATCGGAATTCCCATGTAGTATGCGATTCCAATACCGGCCATGTAGTTTTCAAGGTTATGTCCGCCAAGCAGGATCAGATCCTTGCGGTCAATCACAACATGCTCTGTTCCGTTTTCCCGTAACACGATGGAATCCCCTTTCATGCAGATTCCCTCTTCCAGATCATGAGAGAGACTGAAGAATACCACTTTTGCCTTCACTCTTTCATCCTGTGCCATCTTCCGGGTAATCGGGTCATCATAGTTGAGAATCAGATAATCCTGTTCTGTCTGATTTTTACAGATATCCAGTTTAATCGATGCATAGTTCTCCATTGTATAGTGCCGATTCAAATGATCCGGCGTCACATTGAGTACCGCACTGACATGCGGGCAGAACTGATCGATCGTCTCCAACTGAAAAGAAGAAACCTCAGCAACCGTATACGAATCGTCATTCATTTGCCGTGCGACCTCCGTATAAGGAATACCGATATTCCCTACCGTAAAGCTGTTATCTGAATATTTCTTAAAAATATCACCAACCAAAGATGTTGTTGTTGTCTTGCCGTTGGTTCCGGTGATCGCTGCCAGATGACCCGCACCTTCCCGATATGCCAGCTCAATCTCGCTCCAAATCGGTATTTCATACTCTCTTACGGCATTGGCAATATCGGAATCCGCTGCCACACCCGGACTGATGATCGCAAGCCGGATTTCCGAAAGAATTTTCTCATTGACACTCCCAATCACTACACTGATTTTCTCTCTGTCCTCAAACTGTTCCAACAGCTTCTCTACATCTGTATCTGCTCTATCATCATATAAAATAATCTGTTCCCCTTTTTCCAATAAGAGTCTGCCGGCATTGATCCCGCTGATTCCGGCGCCAATCACCAGCACTTTCTTCTGAATATCCATTTTGTTCCTCCATTTTCCTCTTTCTATTGCACACTTTGATAGTATAATTCTTTTTTTCTGTTTGTGCAACCTTCATTCTGCTATATTGTAAAAATCATTGTCCGAATTTATTCCACCGTATCTTCAAATTCGAAGGATATCATGGACTGTTTTACTTCTTCCTCCGTATAAACCTCTTCAATTCCCAGATATGGCAAAATATTGGCATACATCTCTGCCATTACAGGTGCGGCAATGGTTCCCCCGTAATAAGTTCCCATCGGTTCATCAATCAAAATAATACCAATGATCTGTGGATTGTTCGCAGGTGCAAATCCCAAAAAGGATGCGATATATTTTCCATTTCCTCTCGGCAGTTTCTCTGAAGTAGCCGTCTTTCCGCCAACCCGGTATCCGGAAACCTGCCCCTTGCATCCGGATCCCTCTGCCACAACAGCCTCCAGCAGTTCCTTCATCGTATCCGATGTTGTCTTCTCAATGGCATGCTCCTTTTTCGGATAGGAAAATGTCTTTTTCTTATCTCCATTCTCATCGGTAGAACAAATTCCGAAATGCGGAGTTACCAAAGTCCCTCCATTGATCACCGCACTCGCCGCACGAAGAAGCTGCAACGGAGTGATCTGAAATGACTGTCCAAAGCTCATGGTTGCGAGTTCCACCGCTTGCACGTCCTCCTGCCTGTGCATGATCGAATTTGCCTCCCCCGGAAGATCCACTCCCGTTTTTTCAAAGAAACCCAATTTCTCATAGTTTTTATACATATTGGTCACACCGACTCTGGCACCTACATCCATAAAAACCGGATTACAGGAATTCATCAATCCCTCCCGGAATGTTTCCGTCCCATGACCGCTTGTTTTATGGCACCGGATTTTGCGATCTTCTATCACGCGAAAACCCGGACAGGAGAACGTATCCTCAAGACTCACAACCCCCTCTTCCAATGCAGCCGTTGCCGTGACCAATTTAAAAGTGGACCCCGGTTCGTAAGTATCACTGATACAAAAATTGCGCCACATGGTATTTAGCGCATCCTGTTTTTCTTTTTCCGATTGTATTTCTTTTTTGAAATCGGTTTCGTCTTCTGAATCTATATAGTAATCGGAAGCATATACTAAAGTATACGGCTCATTCAGATTATATTCCGGAACATTTACCATAGCGTATATTTCTCCGTTTTGCGGATTCATCATGACAACGGAAACCCGTTTGGCCTGTTTCGCTTTCAGAACTTTAACAGCTGCCTGCTCTGCATATTTTTGTATATTGACATCAAGCGAAATATAAAGATTATCTCCGGATATCGGATCAATCCTGCTCTCTGCTTCATTTTTTAATTCTATTCCATGCGCATCGGTCAGTGTAAGAATGCTTCCGGGCGTTCCGCTCAACACATCTTCATAAGATATTTCAAGACCGACAATTCCCTGATTATCCGAACCGGTAAATCCCAACACTTTACTGGCAAGACTTTCATACGGATAGTATCTTTTATAATCCTCGTCTATCATTACTCCGTCCAGATCCATCTGTCTTAGAACATCCGCCGTTGCTTTATCGACATTGCTTTTTATCTTTTCCCTTATGGTATTGGCTTCAACCTTCTTTCGAACCGTTGACTCATCCATGGACAGAACCTCACACAGAGCTTTTATCACTCTGTCTTCCTCCGTGATCTGGGAATGTATGACCGAAACGGAGCAGACCGGTTTATTGCCTGCCAATTCAACACCATTTCTATCATAGATTGTACCTCGTTTTGCCTTTATGCTTCTTTCCCGTTCATGGAGATTTTCTGCCTTTTGCAGATAATACTCAGACTTTGCGATCATCAGGTATCCAAGTCTTATCACCAACAACCCGTATATCACGGCAAAAAGAATTCCCATTGTGAAAATCTTTTTTCTGGTATAAGTCCTATACATAATAGCTCCGACCATATTCTTACTACTAATCTATTGTATTTTACCAAAACTTATGCGTAAGAATCGGATTGTCTCATAACAATCCCCCCCTCGGCAAACAACCTTATAAATGGTTGTCTGCCTCGGAAACAAACCCAGGCATAGTCCGTCAATGACAGACCATGCCTCTCTTTTTCAATATTATATCTTATGTTCCGTTTTCCGGAACGCTTGAGGAATCGTCTCCCTGTGTTTCTCCACCGTTCGTTTCCGGTGTATCTGTGCCGGAATTATCGTCTGTCGATTCACCCGATGTGTCATCCCCTGTTGTTTCACCGGAAGCCGGCTCCGTATCCGCAGCATTTGGAGCATCATTGGAAAGATTCTCGGTTGGAATATCTCCTTCAAAAACCGGAGTGGCAATCTGATCTCCCACGTTTGGATCTCCCTCGCTCTTTTCGTTTTCTGTCTGATATATATTCATATACGGAAGTAAATCCTCAAATATACCCTGCGCTATGATCGTTCCGAGTCCCGAACTTGCCTGATCCTCCACGTTTGGCTCATCCACCGTGACATACACTACAACCTGTGGATTCTCCACCGGTGCAAATCCAATAAACGATAACAGATATTTTCCATTTCCACGCGGCAATTTCTCAGCCGTACCGGTCTTACCGCCAATTGTATATCCCTCTACTTTTGCCTTTTGCGCTGTACCGGTATCAACCACCTGGAAAAGTGCATTTCTCATAAACGCAGATGTCTCCGGTGAGATCGTCTTTCTCAGAATCGTCGGCTCAATATTATTGATCACACCGCCATTCTCATCTGTAATCCTCTTAACAAGATGCGGTTCATAATAATTGCCGCCATTGATCACGGAACAAAATGCGGTTCCGACCTGCATCATCGTTACGGTAAGACCCTGTCCAAACGACGATGTTGCAAGTTCTACCGGATTTAGTTTATCCGCTCCGTAAATCAGACCGCCGGCTTCGCCCGCCAGATCCACATTTGTCGTTTTCCCAAATCCAAAAACATCCTGATACTTGGAAAATGTATTCCTTCCTTCCCGCAAGGCAATCTGCATCAATGCAACGTTGCAGGAATACATCAACGCCTGTTCAATCGATACAGTTCCATGTCCTGCATGATTATGGCACTTGATGTCCCAATCCTCAACCGTATATACTCCTCCGCAATAAAACCCCTCATCGCCCTGCAATACACCATCTTCCATTGCGCCTGCAATTGTGAAAGTCTTGTATGTGGAACCCGGCTCAAATCCATCGGAAATGATAAAATTACGCCATGCTTTATTAAGACAGATCAGATAAAAATCTTCCGGAAGACTTTCAATTTTCTCCTCAGCCGAAATTCCGCCATTTTCCAATGTGGCTTTCAACTGTGTTTTCTCCTCCGAAAGCGTCTCACCTTCCTTTACCGAAAAATATTCCTTTACTTCCTGATCGGCCAAAAGATAACCAATATATTCCGGCTCTAACAGATATCGAATCGCACTGTTCTCGTATGGTTCATTCAAATCAAAATTATTGGAATTTGCCATAGCCAGAACTTCTCCGCTATTGGGATCCATAACCAGAACCGATACATTCTTTGCTCCCGTTTCCGTCATAAAATTGGAAATTCTTTTCTCTACAATACTCTGAGCATTCGCATCAATCGTTGATGTTACATTATAACCGTTTACCGGAGCTTTTGTTGTGCGCTCCAAATTCATATCACTCGTCAGATAGCCATACTCTCTTCCGTTTGTACCATTCAGTTCTTCGTTATAATATCCTTCAATTCCTCCCTGACCCACGTTACCGCTTACCGTGAAGCCCAATGCCTGACAGGCCAGTGAACCATGCGGATAATATCTTTTATACTCGTCCTCGAACCAGATCCCTTTGACTTCTTTACCTTCATCGGTTGCAATAAATTCATTAAAAGGTTTGATCTCATCGTATGTAAGTTTGGTCAACATTTTCTTATATAAGGACGTTTTATCTTCCAACGCCTTTTCGATGTCTTCCCTTGAAATCGAAAAATACTGCATCAGTGCATTGATGGTTGCTTCTTTCACCTCATCACTTTGCAGTACATTCTTAGGCTCCATGATCAGATTATAAACTTTCTCACTTGTAGCCAGCTGTGTGCCATTTCGATCCAAAATATCTCCACGTCGATAAGGAATCTCTATGCTGTCATAGCTTTGTTGCGAAAGTACGATCTTTTCGTACTGTTTGCCCGATTTTTTATTGATATAATATATTCTCCCTATCAGAATCAGAAAAAGTATTGTGATAACAATCATGATCACAAAAAATTTATTCTGCATACGAGCAAGGAATTTTTTTCTTTTTTTTGCCATTTTATCACCTGATTATTTTGTCGGTATGTCCTTAAATTGTTTTACGTAGTCCGGGTTGCTTGCTTCATAGGAAATAACCTGCCCGTTCTCCGGGTATATCATTCCCAATTCGTTGACAGCCATATCATAAACCTTTGTCAGATCGACTGCACTCTCCAACTGTTTTGCATACTCGTCATTGGAATCTTTCAACTCATTCAGATTATTCTCCAATGCGGCTACCTGACGTCTCTGTTCCGTCACATCAGCCTGAAGCTTCAACATACTGATCGCTGCTGCAAAAACAAACAATGTAGCAACGACTAATGCAAGCGTATATCTGAGGTCAAACGCCTTTGCACGGTTTGTGTTGCGATTGATTGTCTGGTTGACCTTACGCTCTTTTTCCTGATGCTCGATCCGCTCCGGTCTCTCAACCCGTTCCGGTATTGTATTCAATTGTCTTGCCGTATTACCATCAATGTAATAATCTCTTTGATTTGATGCCAACCTTACATACCCCTTTTCTAAACACGTTTTATCTTTCGTATTTTATTTTATATTTATCACTAAATACCAATCAGATCTTCTCAAAAATGCGAAGTTTTGCACTTTTGCTCCTTCTGTTTACCATAAGTTCCTCCTCAGACGGAAGGATTGGTTTCCTTGTAATCACCTTTCCCTTTGGTGTCTTGCCACAGACGCATAAAGGAAAGTCGGGAGGGCATGTACAAGGATTCTCATTGATTTTAAAAATCCTCTTAACTATCCGATCTTCTAATGAATGGAATGTTATTATGCAAATTCGGCCCTTCGGGTTTAACAGGTCTATCATTTGGTCAATGGATTGTTCAAGAATGGTCAGTTCCTGATTGCATTCAATCCTGATAGCCTGAAAAGTGCGTTTCGAAGGATGCCCTCCTACAGACCTTGCTCTAATTGGTATAGCAGCCTTTATGATGTCATTCAGTTCCTCCGTTGTCTCAATGACTTTCTTTTTTCTCGCCTCACATATATGTTTGGCAATGTTCTTGGCGAATTTCTCTTCGCCGTAGTCTCTGATTACCCGGTAAAGCTCCATCTCCGGATATTCATTTACTATATCTTTAGCAGTTAACTCCTGCCTCTGATCCATTCTCATATCGAGAGGTGCATTCTCTCTGTAAGTAAAGCCTCTCTCCGGTGTGTCCAATTGGTAGGACGATACTCCCAGATCCAAAACAATTCCATCTACACCAGCCACATTCAGTTCACTCAAAACCTGAGGAAGATTTCCGTAATTGCTTCGAACGATATCCATCTTTACTCGGTTTTTATATGGTTCCAATCTGGAACTTGCCGCCTCAATCGCTGCCGCGTCCTGATCTACCCCTATAAATCTTCCTTTGTCAGACAGGCGCTCACATACATAAAATGCATGTCCTCCGCCACCTAATGTACCGTCCACATAAGTACCGTCTTCCCGAATTGCAAGTCCTTCTATTGTCTCTTGTAATAATACCGACTTATGTGTAAATTCCACGTCTATCCCTACTTTCCGCTATACATACGGCAAATCCGACAATCATTTACCAACAGTCCCATCAGATTGAGATTCCCATATCCTGTAAATCAGTTGCCAGTCCCTCAAAGTCAAAGTCATCCGGATTATTTAACTCATCCCATAATTCTTTGCTCCAAATTTCAGCGTGATCAATCATTCCCAAAATCTTTACATCCTTGGTGATACCGGCAAACTCTCTAAGGCCGGCAGGAATCAGAACTCTTCCCTGATTGTCCACTTCACACTCTGTTGCGCTTCCATTGAAATGTCTGACGAATTCTCTCGCTTTCTTATTGATCATCGGAAGCCCCTGCAACTTCTTTTCAAAAACCGCCCATTCATCATTCGGGTATATAAACAGGCACTTGTCCATTCCTTTTGTAATGACAAAAGACGGACCTAACAGATCTCTCATCTTGGAAGGTACAATCATTCTGCCCTTGGTATCTACTGAATGCAATGCTTCACCCTGTAATACTTTGGACATATGCTCACCTTCCTTTCTTTCCTCTGTCGTATCAGAAGAATTGTGGATCAGGCTCTTCAAAATCTACCACTTTTTCCCCCTTATCTCCACTTTTCTCCACTCATATACATATATTACTCCATTCAAACTAAGATTGCAAGAAAAAAAAACGGGTATCTACCCGTTTTTTCATAGTCATTTCGCCTAATTTCATCTTGTTTTATTGTGCAGTTTGCACATATTTCATGTGATTTTCAGGTGCTTAAGAGCCCTTCTCCCACTATATATTGTGGTGGTAGAAAATCCCATCCTCTATATTATGTGTTTTTCTATATATAGATGCAAAAAGGCAGAAAAGATAACTTTTCCGCCATCTTTTCTGCCTTCTGTAAGTCAAATATCCCACTTTCATCTTGAAAGGTGGATCACACATTGAATTTAAAAAGGATTACATCTCCGTCCTGTACAATATACTCTTTGCCCTCTGATCGAACCAATCCTTTCTCCCTTGCAGCAGCCATAGAACCATTCTCCACAAGATCACTGTAATTCACCACTTCGGCGCGAATAAAACCACGTTCAAAATCTGTATGGATCTTGCCCGCTGCCTGCGGCGCCTTAGTTCCTCTCTTGATTGTCCATGCTCTTGTCTCATCCTCTCCTGACGTCAGGTAAGAGATGAGTCCCAGCAGAGAATAACTGGCACGGATCAACTTATCCAATCCGGACTCAGAAAGTCCCAAATCCTCCAGGAACATCTTCTTCTCATCATCGTCTAATTCGGATATTTCCTGTTCAATCTGAGCACAAACAGTGAAAACTTCCGAACCGTATTCTGCCGCATAATCCTTGACAGCTTTGACATATTCATTGGATGTGCCATCATCTGCCAGATCATCCTCCGCAACATTAGCCGCAAAAATAACCGGCTTTCTTGTCAGCAGATTATAGTCAGAAATCCATGCCTCTTCATCTTCCCCGTCTGTCTCGAACGTAATGGCAAGCTTTCCGTTCTCTAAATGCTCTTTGATCCGTTTCATGAATGCCACTTCTTTGGCAATCTCTTTATTGTTGTTCGCAGCTCTGGCACTCTTGGCAATCCTGCGATCCAAAATCTCTATATCCGAGAAAATCAATTCGAAATTGATCGTCTCAATATCCCGAAGCGGATTGATACTGCCGTCTACATGAACGACATTGGAGTCCTCAAAGCATCGTACTACATGAACAATAGCATCCACTTCTCTGATGTTGGACAAAAACTGATTGCCCAATCCTTCTCCCTTTGAAGCTCCTTTTACCAAACCGGCAATATCCACAAACTCAATCACAGCCGGAACCGTCTTCTTGGAATTGTACATTCTGGTAAGGACATCGATTCTCTCATCCGGAACCGGTACCACGCCCACATTGGGATCAATGGTACAAAACGGATAATTTGCGGACTCCGCTCCTGCCTTTGTCAATGAATTAAACAATGTACTTTTGCCCACATTCGGAAGGCCGATTATACCTAGTTTCATATCTGTTATTACATCTCCTCCATTTGTTATTCTTTCAATGGGATTTTGAGGCGGTATTGCGAAGCAATAATACGCAAATGCCTCTTCGCTTTGCTTTGCGCCTTTTTATTCATCCCAGTTATGGTAAACAGCCTGAACATCATCATCCTCGTCCAGTAAATCCAGAATCCGATTCATCTTCTTAATGTCTTCTTCACTGGTAAGTTCCACCCAGTTCTGCGGTACCATCGTCACCTCTGCAGATGCCATCGGAATATTCTGTGCTTCTAATGCTTCGCGTACTGCAGAAAAATCTTCCGGAGCGGTCAGTATTTCAAAACTGTCCTCTTCTTCCGCAAAATCCTCTGCTCCTGCATCCAATGCAAGCATCATAAGATCGTCTGCATCCATCTCGAATTCTTCCTTGTCGATAATGATCTGACCCTTCTGGTCAAACATAAAGGACACACAACCCGTTGTGCCCACATTGCCGCCGCCTTTGGTAAAGGCATTGCGCACATTGGAAGCCGTACGATTCTTGTTATCCGTCAATGCATCTACAATGATCGCCGTACCATTTGGTCCGTATCCTTCATATGTAATGGAAACATAGTTGACCGAATTGGCATCACCGGCTGCCTTCTTGATTCCACGTTCAATTGTGTCATTCGGCATATTATTGGCCTTCGCCTTGGCAATCACATCACGAAGCTTTGAATTATTATTCGGATCCGGTCCTCCCTCTTTTACGGCAACCGCAATCTCACGTCCAATAATAGTAAAAACTTTACCTTTTGCGGCATCGTTTTTTTCCTTTTTATGTTTGATATTGGCAAATTTTGAATGTCCTGACATCTCTCTTACTCCTATTCTTGTTTTTATATGTGATTTCTATATACTATCATCAATTCTATCTTTTTTCAAGTTTTATCCCCCTTTTCATATATTAGAATAAAAAAAAGGAAAGAATCATTTGCTATTTTAAAAGTTTTGTAGTATGATAGTAACCGATGCACCAGTAGCTCAGTGGATAGAGCAATGGCCTCCGGAGCCATGTGCGGAGGTTCGATTCCTCTCTGGTGCATTTTATTATTTATGAAAATCCTTTCTTTTACGATACGTTCTATTGTAAAAGAATGTTCTGTTTTAAGAAAACGGAGAATCCTGTTATGCAATTTCACATTTATTGTAATCAAAAAAATATTGATTCTCTTCATCAGGATGCGATCAAAGAATTTGAGAAGCGTTTATCTGCCTATTGCAGTACCACACTTCATCTTTCGCCTGTTTTATCCTCAGAGTTCATGAAACCAAATCATCATTATATTCATGTGATAAATGCACCATCTACTTATTCTTCCGAGGAGTTTGCTGCCTATCTGCACGAAATCCAACTGGGCGGGACCTCCGTCGTTCATATTCTGATCGGATATTCCGAGACGGATTGTCACGAAGGACTCTCTCCACTCCCGGACGATAACGCACTTCATCCAATTGCCATCACCAAAATGCAACTCTCTCACGAGACACAAACTCTGCTCCTTTATGAGCAGCTTTATCGTGGCTATACCATTCTTCAGGGCAAGACATATCACAAATAATCCTGTCCTGCCAAACTTGCTTACAGGCCATTTTCGATTTCCCTTAAAGACAACCTTCCTCTACAGATTTGCAATCTCTTCACATAAAACCATTCGCATCATCTGATGCGGAAATGTCATCCTGGAAAAACTGAGTTTCAGATCTGCCCTCTTCTTTATCTGCTCCGGCAAACCTAAAGAACCTCCTATTATATAGGTGATTCTGTCATATCCGTTTTCCATTGCCTGTTTCACAAGCTTTCGATGTTGATCTGTCGTCAATTCTTTTCCCTCAATACAAAGCGCAATGACATAATCTTTTCCGGTGAGTTTCGTCCACATCTTTTCACACTCTTTTTGTAAAAAAGACTCACGATTATTTTCCTTCAAATGGTCCGGTATTTTTTGATCCGGGAATTCTATGATTTCTAAAGGGTTCCCTATCCGTTTTTGTTTCCTGCATATTTCTGCAATGATTTCCCGATAATAGGAATCCTTGATTTTTCCGACACATAAAATTCTAGTATACATAATATTCTCCATTTGTTTTCAAATTGTTTTTTCCAATGTCATAATTTGTTCATATTTGTATTTTATATTTAATTATAGAAAATTTGTTTGTTTTATTTTCAATATGTTTGTTTTTTTATAATTCTCCCTTATGTATAGAAAGAGACCTATCCGGTCTCTTTTTATTTGTATCAAGTTAATCTTCCACTTGTATCATCTCATCAAATTCTGCAAGGATCTCATCCGATGGCGCCTTGGTAAATAACGTGAACCCAACAATCATCAAAAGGCTGATCACAAATCCGATTGCCAAAGAATAAAGTCCGGTCTGCGTGGCAAGTGTATTCCTGATCACGCTGCCCTGCTCGTCAACGGCTCCCGTCGAGATCAGTGGTATATAATCCCAGACAATAACCGTTGCCGCACCGGAAACGATTCCCGCAATGGCTCCCGGAAGATTCACTCTCTTCCAATATAAGGACAATAATACAATCGGTCCGAATGCAGCACCAAATCCCGCCCATGCATTTGATACCAGCCCCATGACAGAACTATCCGGATTGAGCGCAATGATGTAGGCGAGAACGGCTACTATGACCACCGTTGCACGACTTACGTTTAAAACCGTCTTATCCTTTGCATCCTTTTTAAACACACCTTTAAACAGATCCTCTGCCACTGCGGAAGAAGTAACCAAAAGCTGTGAATCTGCTGTGGACATAATTGCCGCCAGGATACCGCAAAGGAATAGTCCGCCCAGAAATGCGAGGTGCAGATCCGAAGTAAAGACTTTCTTGATCATCTCAATAAAGACGTTCTCTGCCGAAATGCTTGTGGTTTCTCCCAAAATCTCCGGATACAGATACGCACGTCCGACAATACCAATCAATACCGCAAACGTCAAAGAAAGTGCAACCCATATAATTGCAATCACTTTGGACTTCTTCAGTTCCTTTTCATTGGCCACTGCCATAAAGCGAACCAGAATATGCGGCATACCAAAATATCCGAGAATGATATAGACAGCAGATACTTTAGACCCCGAATCCTCCATAATATTTAAAAAGGAACTTGCACCTCCGGCAACACCGGACTCCCCAAGAATACCGATTAAATTCTGCGGTCCGACTAAAAAATATGCCAGAATCGGAATGCACAACACGCCGACCAACATCAACATTCCCTGAATAAAGTCCGTCGTACAGACTGCCATAAAGCCACCCAGAAATGTATAGATCAGAATAACGATCGCACCAATGGTTAAAGCTATCTTATAATCCACACCAAACACGGAAGAAAATAATTTACCTCCTGCCGTCAAAGCAGATGCCGTATACACAAGGAAAAAAATCACAATGACAACAGAGGACGTTATCAATAAAATTCTCTTTCTGTCATGAAACCGATTCTCCAGATATGCCGGCAAAGTAAGGGAATTATTTGCTGTAATCGTGTATCTTCTGAGTCTGGAAGATACAAATAACCAGTTACAGACCGTTCCGATAAATAATCCGACCGCGATCCAGGCCTGACCGGTTCCAAATGCATATACGCTGCCCGGAAGTCCCATCAAAAGCCAACCGCTCATATCCGATGCCTGCGCAGAAAGCGCCGCTACCCATCCGTTCAGGTTCCTTCCACCGAGGAAAAAATCCTCTGAATTTTTTGTCTTACCTGCATACATGGCTCCTATCACAATCATAACAATCATATAAGCCACGAACGCCAACAAAATCCATATTACTGTACGATCCATCTTTTTCTCTCCTTTAATCTAAAATATCATAATAATTACCGGCGACTGTTTTACTCCCCGAAACTGCTATAAATTATGGATAATATTATCATATTCGGCAAAAAAAATCCAGTATTTTTGGTAGTGACAAAAAATCTAAAACAATTTATAATAGACTAGGTATGCCCATAAGGAAAAAGTCTAAAAACGACTTGCATCACACAACAATAACCACAGAATATTCTTATCATTGATATAGTATGGAGGAAAAAAAATGGATGTACTGAAAACATTACAACTGTTGGGTGGAATCGGATTATTCTTATATGGTATGAGTTTAATGAGTTCTTCGTTGGAACAATTAGCAGGCTCCGAACTGGAACGTACACTGGAACGACTGACGACCAGCAAGCGCAAGGGGATCGGTCAACTCAAAGGCTATGGATTCGGCGCCGGCGTAACAGCCATTATTCAGAGTTCAGCAGCGACTACCATTATGCTGATTGGTTTCGTCAATGCCGGAATCATGAAATTATATCAGGCACTGCCTGTCGTATTTGGAGCCAATCTGGGAAGTACGATCACTGCACAGATCCTTCGTCTTGGAGATCTCGAATCGGGTATGCTTCTCTTTCAATTGTTAAAACCGGCATCCTTAGCGGCACTCCTGGTTGGAATCGGGGCTTGTATCCTCATTTTTTCCAAGAAGAAAAAATCCAAACAGATCGCATGTATTCTGGCAGGACTCGGCATCCTGTTCTACGGAATGACCACAATGGAATCCGTGTTTGCTCCTCTTAAAGAATCGGAAGCTTTCCAGAAGACCTTTACTTCGTTCCGCAATCCGTTTCTTGGTATATTGATTGGTTTGGTTGTCACAATGATCATCCAGAGTTCAAGCGCTTCCGTTGGTATTTTACAGGCATTATCCGCAACAGGAAGTGTGAGCTATGCTACCGCTTTCCCGATCATCATCGGTCAGAACCTGGGAAAATGTCTTACCCCCATTTTGGGATCCATCGGCGCCAACAAGAAAGCAAAGCGCGTATCCCTTAGTTATGTACTGTTTAACGTGATCGGTGCGCTGCTCTTTTGCATCGTAGTCTACGGCATTTATTATACCGTTGGTATTTCATTTTGGGAAAACAGTGTCAATCGCGGTGACATCGCCAACATTCATTTGCTTTTCAATCTGCTGACCGGTATCATTCTCCTTCCATTTTCAGAGAAATTAGCCGATTTCACCGGCAAACTGATCGGAGAGGATGCCGTTTCCAAATCCGATAAAGAACTTGAGACTTTAAATGATATGCTCCTTAATACGCCAACCATAGCATTGGAACAGTGTAAAAATGTAATCTTCGACATGGCAGATGCCATATATGAAAACTACAGGATCGCAACCGGACTGATTTACGATTACGACAGTTCCAAGCAATCCATATTGGAAGAAAACGAGAATTTTATCGACAAATGTGAAAGTGTTCTTTCCTCCTATATTCTCAAACTCAGTTCCATGCATTTATCCAAAGATGATCGTTTGGTGATGTCCGAGATTCTGAATTCAGTCAGTGATTTCGAGCGAATGGGTGATTACTGTATCAATATCTTCTATGTCGCACAGTATAAAAATGAGAAAAATATCAACTTTTCACCTGCCGGACATAAGGAAATCGATACGATCACCGCAGCAGTAGAGGCCACCATTCATACTACCTTCGATGCGTTCAAAAACGATAATGCCTCTGCGGCGATTCGTGTAGAGCCTTTAGCCGAGGTAATTGATAAATTAAAAGAAACCATCAAATCTCACCATGTAGACCGATTACAAACCGGAGACTGCGGGATTGAAGGCGGAATCGCTTTAGTGGATCTGGTCACCAGTTTTGAGCGTATCTCTTCTCATTGTTCCAACATTGCACTGCATATTGTAAAGAGGGTGGAAAATGATCAGGATTTCGATGAAATGCACGGACATGTCAATGATAGTTTCAGCGAAGAATACAAAGCACTCTATCATTACTATGAATCTCTTTATATTGATCCGATTATAACAACCTCCGAGCCTATACCTGTCATACCGGATTCCGTCGAACCCGGAAAAGAATCTGAGGGCAACGGAAGCACAACCAAAACAGATAAATCACATGTTCATGCCAAAAACAATAAAACAGACAAAAACGAAAAAGACAAAAAAACAGACACAAAGAAAGTACCTTCGAAAACCAAAAAAAATACAAAGAGCAAAAAGAAATAAGCAATTCGACGGAATTTCCTATTATAAAAAACAAGTGCATCTCCGTAGCACTTGTTTTTTATTTATGTTTTATATTTATTGATCTTTGCTCTCAATCACAAGCATTTTTCCGTTTTTCAAAGTAATATATGCTTTTTCGTCTATAATCTCATTACTTACTGTCAGACTGCTTTCCCTGACAAGATCCCGATCTTTTAACGGATATGCAACTCCCTGCAGTGTCACCCCGGATACTCTGTCCGTAAACGGAATGACCGAAAGATACCTGCCATGTTGATTCTTTTTCTCCAAAATACATGTATGCCGTCCCGGACTCGTCAATAACTGAATCCGGTTGGTCTCATCCACCAGATAGCATGGAACACCTGCTTTCTCCGACTGAATCAATAGATTAATATTGGCAAGAACATGATCCAGACGGCTTCCGGTCGCTCCGAGAATCGTAATTTGCTCTGCTCTTTCCGAAATTGCCTGCTGCAGTGCAAGTTCTGTGTCCGTTGCATCCTTCTTTGCCGGATGTCGCTCTGTCTTTGTATGTAGCTGCTCTCTTTCGATTCTTTTTTCATACGTCTCTAACAGTGTCTTCGAGACGGTATCAAAATCTCCCACAATAAAATCCGGCATAATACCGATTGCATCTGCATATTCCAACCCTTTATCTACAGCAAAGACCTTATCAAACGATAAGGTCTTTGTATACTGCCTTGCAAATTCAATATTCAGGTACCCTCCGGTGATGATCAAAACCTGTCCCATGTAATCTGCTCCTTTTCCCTCAATTTGTAAATCCAATATCGGAAACGTGATATATTTTCGTTACCGTTCAGCCATTGACCAATACACAGTTGCCGGACATGATATATGTTTTACCATGCAGGGCTATTTGCAAACGTCGGTTCTTAATGAGCCGTCCGAGGACGGCGAATTTAGCACCGCTACGTTTGCAACGAAGCGCAAGTGTGCCCGAAATGGAAAACATATATCATGTCCCGCAACGTCCGGTTTAAATAAATGACATTGCCACTGAACTGTAACATATTTTCTACCGCATCCTTCACTACCGGTCTATCAGCTCTTTTACGTTACCCTTAAAAACTGCAGAACCGGCTACAAATACATTGGCTCCGGCTTCTTTCACGGAAGAAATGTTCTCTGCTCCGATTCCTCCATCCACCTCAATCCATAGATCGGCAAGTCCTTGTTGATCCGCCATCGCTCTTACGGCCCGGATCTTTTCCAGACTATTTTCAATAAAGGTCTGTCCGCCAAATCCCGGATATACACTCATAACAAGAATCATATTTACTTTCTTTAAATATGGTTCCAAAACCGATACCGGTGTGTCCGGACTGATTGCAAGACCGGATAAAATACCATAGGAATCAATCTTCGAAAGTGTCTCTTCCACATCCTTACACGCCTCGTAATGTACAGTGATCAAATCGGCTCCCGCCTTATAAAAATCATCCAGATAGCGGATAGGATCATCAATCATCAAATGTACATCAAACAGAGCATTTGTGATCTTTCTTACAGATGAGATAATCGGTGCGCCAAAGGATATATTCGGTACAAAACTACCGTCCATCACATCCAAATGGATCATTTCTGCTCCGGCTGCCGCCACAATCGATATATCCGTTCCCAGTGTTGCAAAATCAGCCGATAAGACAGATGGTGCTAAATAATTCATCTCAACTCTCCTTTAAAAACGTTTTTTTTCCTTCAATTCCTCAAAAAACAATCGATAATTCTCATATCGGGAGGCCGGAATCTTACCGTCTTCCACAGCCTGCTTCACTCCACATTCCCTCTCTCCGATATGATTGCATCCGCTAAACCTGCATTCCGGTTCAAATGGTTCAAACTCCCTGTAATATTGTTTCAGATCTTCTGCTTCCATATCAAAAAAATACAGAGAACTGAAACCCGGCGTGTCCAAAAGATAAGTATCATCTCCAAGCGGTATCATCTCGGAGTGTCTCGTCGTATGTTTCCCGCGTTCAATCTTTTTGCTGATGTCACCAACCTCCATATTGGCTTCCGGTTGTAACATATTCATAATCGAAGACTTTCCCACTCCGGACGGTCCGGCAAGTGCTGTCGTCTTCCCTTTCAATACCTGATATAATGCATCCATTCCATGTTCTTCATAGGTGCTGGAACTAAGAACCGAATATCCGGCATTCTCATAAATCTTCTTATATGCAGATACATCCTCTTCTGTCACCAAATCCACCTTATTCAGGCAAATAGTCGTTGGAATCTGCTGCTTTGCCATCATCAGAAGAAACCGGTCTAAAAGATTCAAATTCGGTTCCGGTGCTTTTAAAGCAAAGACGAGCAATGCCTGATCCACATTGGCCACAGCCGGTCTGATCAATTGAGAAGTTCTCGGTCGTATCTGCTCGATATTTCCCAAACAAGTTTCTTCATCCAGAACAGAAATCTCCACATCATCCCCTACAAGCGGTTTTATCTTCTGATTTCTGAAAATACCTTTTGCCTTACATTCATAAACCGAATGGCCGGCATAAACATAATAAAATCCTGCAATTCCTTTAATGATCTTTCCCTGCATTATTGCTCCACTGCTGTAAACACAGCCTGTACAGAAGACGAAAACTGACCGGTAACATCATTTCCCGATTCATCCTTCACACTGTAAGTCAAAGAACCATTCTTTTCCATCAGCAAATCATCCAGTGTAATATCGGACACCGAAAGCGGCAATTCAGCCTCATCGTAATAATCGTCCACAATTGTGTAGGTAGCACTTCCAACCTTCAGGACGAGTGAGATCTTAACCAATTGTCCCTCCTCAAAGCTGTATCCGTTATTGTTGATCGATCCTCTAAAGCTTACCCGGTAAGCTGTTGAGGTCGGCTTCTTTCCTTTACTGATCACAATATCGATTGCTGTCTCTTCCTTCACTTCCGTTCCCGCTGCAATGCTCTGACTGATAACGGTTCCTTCCTTCACGGAATCACTGTATTCCTGAGAAACATTTCCCAGTGTAAGTTTAACCTCTGTCAGCGCAGCTTCCGCTTCCGATACCGTCTTTTTCTTAAGATCCGGCACCTTTGCAACTTTCACTTCTTTTCCCCTGCTCACCACAATCTCTATCGTTGCACCTTTCGCTGCTGTTTTGCCGCCCTCCGGAGACTGACTGATAATGTAATTCTCTGATACTTCATCGTCATACTCTTTCTCTTCCTCTACCACAAAGCCGGCATTTTCCAACTCTTTTCTCGCATCTTCCAAGGATTTGCCAACAACATCCGGAACATCAATTTCTTCCATACCTTTGCTGACCTCGAGAGTTACCACATCTCCTTCCTTCAATTCTGCATCTTCTTCTATACTCTGACTGATTACCGTACCGGATTCCATTTTATCCGAATATACTCTTTTGATCTCATATGCAATGCCTGCTGCATCTAACTTCTCTACCGCACTCTCTTCGCTCAGGCCAACAACATTAATCATTCGGATCGCTTCTGTTTCCTCTATCGTCGTCTCTGTTGTGGTCGGCTCTTTTTTTCTGACCGATCTTGCAATAGAAACAATTGCGACAATAATGCCAATCGCTATAATAACGGTTACAACAATCGCACTGATCGTAATGATCTTCTCAATTTTTTCATCGGAATCATCCTTGTTTTCTGTCTCGTCCTCATCCTCATCCTCATCATCATCATCATCGTAAAACATATATTCATCATCATCGTCATCCTGATCCGATTGATCATCATTATAAAAACTCATCATTTCCTGATCCGTTTCTTCCTGTTCGTTCAACGAATGATCGATCGGAAACATTGAAATCCCGGATGCCTGATTCGCCGCATTGTTGTTCATATAAGAATCATCCTGTGCTGACCGGTTAATCATGTTGAGTTCATCCTGTGAAATCTTAATCGTCTGAGCATTGTTCGTTGTCGGCATTGAACTGATTCCGACAATTGCATTTGGATCTATGGATAATTTTCTCAGATCCGACAGCATCGCATTCGTTGTCAGATAACGGCGTTCCGGCTTCTTCTGCGTTGCTTTCAGCACAATATTCTGCATTCCGACCGGAATATCCGGATAATACTCTCTTGGCGGAATCATCGCACTCTGAATATGCATCAAAGCGACTGCTACGTTATTCTCCCCCTCGAAAGGTACGCGCCCCGTCAGCATTTCATATAACGTAATACCGAGTGAATAGATATCGGAGCGTTCATCCGAATATCCGCCTCTTGCCTGTTCCGGAGAAATATAGTGTACACTTCCCATTGCACTGGAAGCGACCGTATTGGATGTTGCTGCCTTTGCAATACCAAAATCCGTCACCTTTAACGTTCCGTTTTTTGAGACAATGATATTCTGTGGTTTGATATCCCTGTGAATGGTGTGATGTTCATGTGCCGCTTCGATTCCCGATGCAATCTGAATCATAAAATCCAAAGCCGTCTGATAAGGGAGGCGTCCATTCTGCTGGATATATTCTTTCAAGGTGATGCCCTCTACTAACTCCATAACAATATAATAAAAACCATTCTCCTCTCCGACATCATATACATTCACAATATTCGGATGTGAAAGACCGGCTGCGGACTGTGCCTCAATCCTGAATTTGTTCACAAAAGTTGTGTCATCACTAAATTCCGGTTTCATCACCTTGATCGCTACATAGCGATTCAGTACATGGCACTTTGCCTTATATACGACAGACATTCCACCGGAACCTACTTCTTCTATTATTTCGTATCTATTCTGAATTATCATACCCTGTTCAAACATACCTTACACCTCATTCAACGCTTGCTCTATTACAACAACACCTATATTATCTTTACCACCGTAATAATTTGCTCTCGTGATCAAATCATCGCAAATCTTATCCAGAAAATCTTTCTGCATTATAATGTCTCTGATCTCGTCATCTTCCACCATATTGGTCAATCCATCCGAGCAGAGAAGTATTTTTTCATTCTTCTGTAATACAATCTCAAAAAAATCCGGTATCGCTTCATGTCCGGTTCCAAGTGCTCTTGTAATAATGTTCTTTTCCGGATGAAATCTTACCTTTCGCCGTTCTAATTGTCCGGTTCGTATCAGTTCTTCTACCAGCGAATGATCCAACGTAATCTGTTTAATTTCCTCTTCATTCGATATGTACAGTCTGCTGTCTCCGATGTTTGCCACATACATCTTATCCTCTGTTATGACTGCAGCCACAAAGGTCGTTCCCATTCCCTTTAGATCTTTATGTTCTGCCGCTTCCTTTAGCAACATATCATTAATTCTGGCTATTCCCGTCTTCAGAATCGTGATTGGGTTCACATATTTACAGTTCTTTACATATTCCACAAACCATGACACCGCATGTGCAGATGCATAATCACCAGCCTGATGACCTCCCATTCCATCTGCCACAATATATAAATTGGGAAGATTTCCGATATTCTTATCGGAAAAGAAGATGCTGTCCTGATTCACGCTTCGAGTCATACCAATATCTGTTTTTCCGTAGGATATCATCGAAACCCTCCTTCTTTCATCTCTTCCATATAATTTTTTCGAAGCTGCCCGCAAGCAGCATCAATATCTTTACCCATACCTCTTCTAATAGTAACATTTATTGCATTTTTTTCAAGCAAAAGTTTAAATTTTTGCAAAGAATTATCATCGGAACGTTTAAATTCACGTTCCTTGATCGGATTGACGGGGATCAGATTGACATGACACGGAAATCCGGATAAAAGCCGGATCAGCTGATTCGCATCCTCTACGCTGTCATTCTGTCCTGCCACCAGAGAATATTCGAACGTAATTCTCCTTCCCGTTTTTTGAAAATAATACTTACAAGCCTCCATCACTTCCGCTATACTGTACCGATTTGCAATCGGCATCAACACCTTTCTCTTTTCATCATTCGGTGCATGTAAGGAAAGCGCAAAGGTAATGGTAAACTGTTCATCTGCGAGCCGGTATATCTCCGGTACCAGACCGCAACTGGATACTGTCACATTACGCTGACTGATATGCATTCCATCCTCGTTCGTGAGAAGTCTGATAAAACGACACAGATTGTCATAATTATCAAGGGGCTCTCCTGTCCCCATGACCACTACATTGGAAATCCTCTCGCCCATAATATATGAGATGGCATATATCTGATCCAGCATTTCCGAAGCGGTAAGACTCCTTGAAAGCCCCATCAGAGTGGATGCACAGAACCTGCATCCCATCCGGCATCCCGCCTGTGATGAAATACAAACGGAATTGCCATGCTTATATGGCATAAAAACGCTCTCGATCACATTGCCATCTTCTAAGCGGAACACAAATTTATTGGTTCCGTCCACTTTGGACTCAAAACGGCTGACCACCTCTAACGCAACCCAATCTTCCCTTATCCATTCCCGCATCTCTTTGGGAAGATTCTTCATCTCTTCCACATCCCGAACCATCTTTACATGGCACCAGTCATAAATCTGTTTTGCCCGGAAACGCGGATACCCTTTTTCTGATATGTAATTGGTCAATTCCTGCAATGTCATCGATTTAATATCCATAATACATTCTTTACCTTATCCCTTATGTTTTTCAGATATCGTTATTCCTTAGCATTTCCGAAACTTCGCAATGAAAAATCCGTCACATTTCACTTCGCCCGGCAAAAGTTGCAGCATATTTTCCTTAATAGCATACGCCTTCAATTCCTGTGGAAGAACATCCAGGATCGTAGCACTTTGAAACGGATAATGTTCCAAAAACCATTCCACGTTTTCCCGGTTCTCCGCCGGATTGATCGTACAGGTACTGTAGAGCAGAATACCACCCGGCTTTACATAAGACGCAGCGTTGGTCAAAATCGTTCTTTGCAGGTTTACCAGCTCTGTAAGCTGTTCTTCCCGAATATGATATTTAATGTCATTTTTCTTGGAAATGATGCCGAGACCGGAACACGGCAGATCCGCAATTACGATATCACATGATCCTTCCCTTTCTTTATCCGGGATCAAGGCATCCCAAACTTTCGTTTCTACATTGACATGCCCTAACCGAACGATATTCTCTTTGATCAGAGATACTTTTTGTTCAGACAGATCTCTTGCCTCAATCCTTGCTTTTTCCCCCAGTTTCTCCGCAAAGTGAGTCGTCTTTCCTCCCGGTGCCGCACAAAGATCCAATACCGTAAGCGGTCTTTTCCCTGATGTATCATATTCATTCTCCGGATTTGCAAGATGATATACCAGCATAGAACTCTCGTCCTGCACAAAAAATTCTCCCTCTTTATATCCCGGAATTCGGTTTACATAATTAATATGATTTAAGTGCAGCGCTTCTTCCGTATAATAACCTTTTGACACCTGAATCCCTTTTTCCTCTATCCGAGCCCGAAGTGCTTCCGGTGTGGTTTTTGCCGTGTTGACCCGGATGGTCAATTCGGAAGGATTCACAGATGTCTCCAACACCTTCTTTACTCTCTCTTTTCCGTACCATGCTAACATTTTATCCACAAGCCACCGGGGCATCGAATAGGTGACGGAGAGATACTCTGCCAAATCTTCTTCCTCCTTTGGAAACGGAATGTTATCTATCCCGCGGTCCACACTTCTCAACACACCGTTCACAAATCCGGAAAGGTTGCCAAATCTCTTTTTCTTTGCCAGTTTGACACACTCATTACACGCTGCTTCATTCGGAACGCTGTCCATATAGAGCATCTGATAGACGCCCATACGGAGAAGGCAGCGGATCAGCGGTTTGCACTTATTCACCTTCGTCTTGCTGTAACAATTGATGACATAATCCAACCGCACCTGATACTCGGTTACGCCCTCCACCAGACGCGTCAGAAATGCCCGGTCCTGTTTGGACAAAAACTGCTTCTGATACAGTGTTCTGTGCAGGGCATCCTTGACAAATATATTCTTTTTTTCCACTTCCACCAGTGTCTCCAATGCGAGGAGCCTGATATTTTCTCTCTCTGCCATATAATTACCTGTCTTCTTCATCTATGCTGAACCATTACAACATATGCTATTTCCAATTTCTGTCAATGACCTCATTTTATCCCAGCAAAATTCCCGGTGTGACATCGAAGCCTCGTAAAAATGCCTCCGTGTCCATCCGCTTCTTTCCCTCTAACTGAAGATTCAGGATCCGCAAAGCACCCTCTTTGCATCGCACCGTAAAACTTATTTTATCCACGGCGATCACCGTTCCCGGCTGATTCCAATCTTCTATCCGGTCCTGATCCGGATTCACAATCTGCAAAACCGCTTCCTCTCCAAGGACATCCGCTTTATATATTTTGAGGTTCTTATCCTGTATCCGGGTATACGCACTCGGCCATGGATTCAGGCCACGGATCAGGCGTTCTAAGGAAACCGCATCCTTTGAAAAATCCATGCGTCCCATCTCCTTGGTCAGCATTTTTGCATAACTGCTCTTTTCATCATCCTGCTTTGTCCGGACTGCCGTTCCCTTTTCCAACTGATCCAATGTCTCTGTTAAAAGAATGGCACCTTCCTCCGACAGTTTATCAAACAGGGATCCGCCGGTCTCCTCTTTATCCACCGGCACACGGCGCTGTGCGATAATGTCGCCGGTATCCAACCCCTTATCCATATACATCGTCGTCACTCCGGTCTCATTAAGCCCGTCGATCACTGCCCATTGAATCGGTGCAGCCCCTCTGTATTCCGGAAGTAAAGAGGCGTGTACATTGATACATCCGTACTTCGGCAGATTCAGGATCCGCTCGGGCAGGATCTGCCCAAATGCGACTACAACAATCACGTCCGGTTTCAGTTTCTCCAATTCATCAATAAAGGATTCCTCTCTCACCTTCTCCGGCTGTGCCACCAAAAGATCATATTCCAGTGCTTTTTCCTTTACAGGGGTATAGATCAGTTTCTTCCCCCTGCCCTTTGCCTTATCGGGCTGCGTGACCACAAGTGCCACCTCATGCCCGCTTTTCACAATTGCATCCAATGTGTTCACCGCAAAATCCGGTGTTCCCATATATACTACTCTCATACTTTTACCTCTTCCTAATATGTCGTCGGTGCACATTCGTAAAGACGTGCTTGCGAGTCTGTGTACCGGATTCGTGTCTGCCCCGGCAGACCTGCTTTCATCCGTGTGCATCTTCGCGGAGCGTTTCCCTCAGTCATTCGTCTTCCTCATCATATTCAACATCGCGAAGCGGCCCTTCTGCAATATCTTTATATAACACACCATCCAGATGATCCAGTTCATGGCAGATTGCCCGTGCGAGCAGTCCCTCTCCTTCTATTGTGATTTCCTCCATATCCTCATTCAGGCATTTACAGATCACATGTTCCGGTCTGGCTACGGTAGCAACTTTGCCCGGCAGACTCAGACAGCCTTCATCTCCCACCTGCTCTCCATCCTTTTCCACAATCACCGGATTGATCAAGACAAGCGGTGTCTCATAATCTACATCAATCACCACGATCCGCTTTAAAATCCCCACCTGCGGCGCTGCAAGTCCGACACCGTTTGCATCGTACATGGTCTCAAACATGTCATCGATCAGGGTACGGGTACGCTCTGTCACCGCTTTCACTTCTTTACATTTCTTTCTTAAAATATCATCTCCGTCATATCGGATTTGTCTAAGTGCCATCTTCTTATTCTCCTTTGTCAATTCTCATCATCGTTTATCCCTGTCCGAAACGAACTTTGCATGTTCTCTGTTCCCCTGCGTTTGGGGATGCTCCATCCGTTTCGCAGACGTTGTTTCCATCATACCACATTTCAATCTACTTTGCATCATCCTGTATATAGCTGATAATATTTTCCTTTTTGTGCGATCAATTCTTCATGCGTTCCCTTTTCAATCACCCGTCCATGCTCCAAAACGATAATACAATCGCTGTTGCGAACCGTTGAGAGGCGGTGTGCGATCACAAATGTAGTTCTCCCCTTCATCAAACGGTCCATTCCATCCTGCACCAGACGCTCTGTCCGCGTGTCGATGGAGGATGTTGCTTCGTCCAGAATCAGTGCCGGCGGATCTGCTATCGCCGCTCTTGCAATGGCGAGCAGCTGGCGTTGTCCCTGGCTTAGATTTGCGCCGTCTCCCGTCAGAACGGTATCATATCCCTCCGGCAGATGCATGATAAACTGATGTGCATTTGCAAGCTTTGCCGCTGCCTCAACCTCTTCATCCGTTGCATCCAGATTCCCGTAGCGGATATTCTCCCGAACCGTATCCGTGAACAAATGTGTATCCTGCAGCACAATTCCCAGCGAATGTCTGAGATCTGCTTTTTTGATCTTATTGACGTTGATTCCGTCATAGCGGATCTTACCATCCTGAATGTCATAAAACCGGTTGATCAGATTGGTTATCGTTGTCTTCCCCGCGCCGGTGGATCCGACAAATGCGATCTTTTGTCCCGGTTTGGCGTATAAATTCACATCATGCAGCACCATCTTATCGTCATCATAACCAAAGTTCACGCCGTCAAACACAATGCCGCCCTCAAGTGGTGTGAACTCGACATTCCCATCCGCCTGATGTTCATGTCTCCACGCCCATTTTCCGGTATGTTTTTTGTCACTCTCTACCAGTTTGCCGTTCTTTTCTTCCGCCACAACCAGTGTCACATAACCTTCATCCGTCTCCGGTTCTTCATCCAGCAGACGAAAGACTCTGTCTGCTCCGGCAAGCGCCATAACAATCGAGTTTAACTGCATGCTGATCTGGTTGATCGGCATATTGAAACTCTTGTTGAAGGTGAGGAAACTGGCTAATGTTCCCAGTGTGACGTTGCCGATTCCGCTAAGTGCCATAATTCCTCCGACGATCGTGCAGACCACATAGCTCATATTGCCGAGCTGTGCATTGATCGGTGCCAGTATGTTGGCATATTTGTTTGCCTGATATGCACTTTCAAATAACTGATCATTCAGTGCATTAAACTCTTCCAGACTTTGCTCTTCGTGACAGAATACCTTCACGACTTTCTGTCCGGACAGCATTTCCTCAATATAGCCGTTGACGGCTCCGATATCTTTTTGCTGTGTCTTAAAATAACTTCCGGAAA
This sequence comes from uncultured Lachnospiraceae bacterium, assembly GCA_905235545.1. GTDB lineage: Bacteria > Bacillota > Clostridia > Lachnospirales > Lachnospiraceae > CAG-590. Next base: position 41,290 of record CAJOMI010000004.1, read on the forward strand.
GCCCTGCCACCTTCTTTGTGACAAATAACATGACTGCCACCATGAGAAGCGTCACGACAGTCAACGGTATATTAAGTTTTATCATACAGATCAATACCGTAACAATTGTAATTCCGCTGTTTAAAAACTGTGGAATACTCTGGGATATCACCTGTCGCAATGTATCAATATCATTCGTGTAGACCGACATGATATCTCCATGCGAATGGGAATCAAAATATCGGATGGGAAGTTCTTCCATATGGGTAAACAAATCATTTCGCAGACTGCGAAGCGTTCCCTGAGTCACGTTCACCATCAGCTGATTATATAACAGTGTGCATAAAACACCCAGTGCATAAAATCCGGCCACTCTCCCGATCGCTGCTGCCAGTCCTGAGAAGTCGGGATTGCTGCTTCCAAGAAGAGGAGTGATATAACTGTCAATCAAAGTCTGCATAAAAAGGGTTCCCTGTGCGTTGCAGATCACGCTTAAAAAAATACAGATTACCACGATCACGATATGGAATTTGTAGGAGCGTCCCACATATCCGGCCAGTCGTTTCAATATCTTTCCCGGATTCTCAACGGTCGGCCTCTGTCCTCTCGGAACGCCTCTTCCCGGTCCGCCTTTGACCGGACGACTACTATTAACTCTGTTACCTGAAGTATCCGCCATGCTTTATCTTTCCTTTCTTCCTGTTTTTCCCTGCTATTTGTGAAACACATTATATATCTAGTCTCGCTCGCGAGACTTGGCGCCGGGTTTGCGACCGCTTTAGCGTTCTTCCGCTGCTGTAGAGGCATCGTCCTCACTTAGGTCAGACATCTCCACTTCATCGAAGTCTCCACCGCCGCCTGTCTGTGACTCATAGATATCCCGATAGATCTCATTGGTTGCCAGCAATTCATCATGGGATGCAAATCCATTGATCTCTCCATTCTCCATCACAATGATGCGGTCGGCGCTCTCCACACTGGAAATTCTCTGTGCAATGATGATCCTGGTGGTTCCGGGAATTTCCTCTCTGAACGCTTTTCGAATTCTTGAGTCCGTTGCCGTATCCACCGCACTGGTGGAATCATCTAAGATCAGGATCTTCGGTTTTTTCAACAATGCCCTTGCTATACAGATTCGCTGTTTTTGTCCGCCGGATACATTGGTACCGCCCTGTTCGATATAGGTGTCATATCCTTTCGGAAAGCTGCTTATAAAATCATCCGCACATGCCAGTTTACATGCATGCACACATTCCTCTCTCGTTGCCGTCGGATTTCCCCATCTCAGATTCTCTAAAATCGTTCCCGAAAACAGGACATTTTTCTGAAGGACAACCGCAACCTGATTTCTCAAGGTTTCCATATCGTATGTGCGCACATCTTTACCGCCTACCTTGACACTGCCTTCCGAGACATCATAGATACGGCTGATCAGATTGGCAAGGGAACTCTTCGAACTTCCCGTTCCGCCTATGATACCAATCGTCTCTCCCGACCGAATATCCAGATTGATGTCCTTTAGCACCCATTCCCGTGAGCCCTCATGATAACTGAAATTCACATGTTCAAAGGCAATGCTTCCGTCTGTAACCTCATAATCCGGATGTTCCGGATTGACGATCGTACTCTTTTCCTCCAGCACTTCCGCAATACGCTTTGCGCTGGCTATACTCATGGAGATCATGACAAATACCATGGAAAGCATCATCAGACTCATCAAAATATTCATGCAATATGTAAACAATCGCATCAGATCTCCGGTAGACAATTCCGAGTTTACGATCATTTTTGCTCCCACCCAGGAGATCAGCATAATACAGGTATAAATCGTTGCGGACATGACCGGTGCATTCATGGACACAATGCGTTCCGCCTTTACAAACATATTGTAAAGATTACCGTTTGCTTTGGTAAACCGTTTCTTTTCATAATCCTCTCTCACAAAAGCTTTTACCACACGGATTGCCGATACATTTTCCTGTACACTTTCGTTGAGGTCATCATACTTCGGAAATGTCTGTCCAAAGTATTTCATTGCTAATGAAACGATTATTGCGAGAATCGTTCCCAAAACAAAGACTGCGCCCAGATAGATCGTTGCCAGTCGGGGACTGATGAAAAAGGAAAGACTCATCGCACAGATCAGACTGAAAAAAGCCCGGACACACATACGCAGCATCATCTGAAACGCATTCTGTATATTGGTGATATCGGTTGTCATACGTGTCACCAGACCGGCTGTTGAAAACCGGTCAATGTTGGCAAAAGAAAACGTCTGAATGTTCTCATACATCGATTGTCTGAGATTTTTTGCAAATCCGGCAGAGGCTCTTGCCGCATGTTTACCACCCAGAATTCCCGTAGTCAGACTGACTGCCGCAGCGATCACCATAAGGAACCCCATCTTGTAGATATAGTGAATATCCCCTTTTGCCACCCCATTATCCACTATATAGCCCATAAGAAGGGGAATGATCATTTCCATCAAAACCTCCAATACCATAAAACAGGGAGTTATGATAGCGTCCTTTCGATATTCTTTTATCTGCTTCATCAATGTTTTAATCACTTATACTGTCCTCCACATACAAAGGAAAAAGAATGTATTGTGAAAACACACCCTTTTTCCGTTACTTGCCTGTCTTACACTTCCGGTATCTTGCGAATGCGTACTTTTTTGATCATCCTGCCATCCTGTTCCAATGATTCAAACAGATAGCCCTGATAAGATATCTGTATGCTTTCATTTTCCTCCGGAAGCTTCCCATATTCGTAGAGCATAAAACCGTTTACTGTATCGATATCCTCCTCCGGAAACCGGATATCAAACATATCCTCCAATTCTTCCAGATTCGTTCCCGCATTCACGATATAGCCGTCTCCCGCTGCCATCTTCCGGATATCAACCTCTTCCTCGTCATACTCATCCATGATATCTCCTACGATGACTTCCAGAATATCTTCCATCGCAACGATGCCTTCCGTCTGCCCGTATTCGTCCACAACGATTGCCATGTGAATCTTTTTGGCCTGCATTTCATTGAACAGTTTGCTGATTTTCTGCGTCGGATGAATAAAATAAGGGGAACTGACTAAGGTGTCGACCATCTGGTTACCATCCTCCAGATAAGCAGCCGTCGCGTCCTTAATATGTAACACGCCCAAAATGTTATCCAGATCTTCCTCATAGATCGGATATCTCGAATAACTGTTTTCCAACATGATCGGGAGGGCGTCTTTGATATCGATATTACCCTCAATTCCCACAATCTTCTGTCTCGGAGTCATCACATCTCTTGCTTCTTTGTCTCCGAACTCAAATACATTGGAGATGAGTTCCGCTTCATCCGGTTGAATGGCTCCCTGTTCGTGCCCCTCCTCCACAATCGAAAGAATCTCTTCTTCCACTGCTTCGGCCTGTTCCTCCGTGCTCTTTTTATTAAACAATGCCCGGAAACCTCCGGGCCCATTCACTGCCATGAATTCTCTCCCTCTCTTTCATGTTTCTATATAGGTATTTGCAAAATGCATCAATATAGTATATGGTGGAACTGTGCTATATGCACAACAAATACAGTTTCAATTTGCATTTCGCAATCATCTGATTTATCTATATCGACAAACTGATTCGCAAGGCCTGATTTACATTTCCCATGATATCATCATCCAAATGACACACTTTTTCCTTCAATCTCTTTTTGTCAATGGTACGAACCTGTTCTAACAATACAATGGAATCCTTGGATATCTGACAACGGTTCGCTTCCAGTTCCACATGTGTCGGTATCTTCGCTTTGTTTTGTCTGCTGGTGATTGCTGCGCAGATCACGGTAGAACTGTGCCGGTTTCCCGATTCATTCTGTATGATCAGTACCGGGCGAACTCCGCCCTGTTCCGAACCGACTACCGGTCTTAAATCTGCATAATAAACGTCTCCTCTTGTCACAAACAATGGTCTCACTCTCCATACCTGTATTCCCGATCCCTGCTGATACCTCTGCTTCTATGTAAGGATATCGGCAGTTTTTGTACTCTGTCCTGCAAAGTATATCCTTAATATGTCTGGCATCCATTCTGTCTGCCGGACATATTGATCAGGTACTTTCAGTATTACCATTTTTTCTGTTATCTATTCGAATTGTTTATGATTTGTCTAAAAGATAATTTTTTTCTGATATAATTTGATCCTTCATATAGAAAATCCTTGGTACCCGCCGGTTCACATCGCAGACAAACTCATAGTTGAAACTGGCTGACATATCCGCCAGTTCTTCTACCGGAATACGGTTTTCACCCTGTCTGCCGACCAACACAACCTCATCTCCTACGGATACCTCCGGGATATGGCTGACATCAATCATCGTCTGATCCATACAGACTCTGCCAACGATCGGTGCATACTGTCCGTGAACCAGCATTCTTCCCCGGTTGGAAAGGGCTCTTGGATAACCGTCTGCATAACCGACACTCACCGTTGCGATCCTCTTATCTTCGGCAAGCGTATATGTTCCACCATAACCAATCGTCTCTCCGGCTTTTACCGTTTTTACATACGATATCCGGCTTTTCAATTCCATTGCCGGATAAAGGACGCAAGCATTTCGGTCCATCTCCTCGGACGGATATAAGCCATACGTTGATATACCGGAACGAACCATATCATAGGTATCATTCGGCATTTCCATGATTCCGGCACTGTTCGATATATGTCGAATCGGAAACGTGATCCCCGCTTCTTCTAACCACCGGACCATCTGGGTATAATCTGAAAGCTGCTTCATTGCGCTTGTCTTGTCCTTTGCATCCGCTTTAAAATAGTGGGTAAAAATGCCTTCCATGCAAAGGTTTGGAAGCCCTGCAATCTTCTTGATCTCCGGTATACTCTCTCTTACACACGGAAATCCGATACGGTGCATTCCGGTGTCTATCTTGATATGCAGTTTTGCCGTTTTGTGAAGGGCGCATGCCGCATCCGACAGGCTCTTGGCCTGCTCATAAGTAAAAATTGTCTGTGTAATATCGTGTCGTACCACCTCATCGAACAGGCTGTCATCCGTCATGCCAAGAATCAGGATTGGCTTTGTGATACCTGCGTTTCTCAATTCAACCGCCTCATCAATGCATGCCACTCCGTAATAATCCGAAAGATCATCCAGAGCTTTCGCCACTTCAATGGCACCATGTCCGTATGCGTTTGCCTTGATCACTGCCAGAAGTTTTTTCCCTTTTGGTATACACGACCGCATCGTTTCAATGTTCTTTCGTATCGCATCCAAGTGAATATCTGCCTCTATGCGATAGTATTTCGTCATTTCCTGTCACCTCTATATTCGTCTTATCCTATAGTTTTACTGCCATTTTATTCATAAAACATAAACTGTTTCTCTCATTTTTCCCGCATAACATCTCCAATGGAGGATATGATATCAGAGGCAAGCATCGCATACTTTCCCTTTTTCTTTTCTGCTTTGTCCCCCGCCAGGCAGTGTACATAAGTGCCTATTTTCGCAGCCTCAAGAGGATCGAGTCCTCCTGCGATCATACCGGCTATGATACCTGACAACACATCACCGGATCCTCCGGTCGACATACCGTTGTTGCCTGCAAGATTGATATACGTTGGTCCGGAACCATTTGTTACAATTGATTTCGCATCTTTTAACACCAATGTAACACCCATTTTTTTGGCAAACTGATTTGCCAATTGGAAACGATTTTCTATAATGTCCTGTACTGACTTTTTGATCAGACGGCTCATCTCCTTCATATGAGGTGTAATGATCATCGGAACCTCTGTTGTTTTTAACAGCTCCGTGTTATCAGAAAGAATATTCAACGCATCCGCATCCATCACCAGCGGAACTTCTGAATTCATAAGCAATTCGTAGAGCATTCTCTCTGACGTGCTGTCAACACCAAGACCCGGTCCCACAACAATGACCGTGGCCCATCGCACTGCATCTTCAATACAAGACAATGCACCGTCATACTTATCATATGTCATCATAATTGCTTCCGGCAGCTGTGACTGCAAAATCACACGGTTACTTTCGTGTGTATAGATTTTCACCAAGCCTGCTCCTGTTGAATAGGCTGCTTTGCCACACAGATAAGCAGCACCGGACATATTTCTGCTTCCCGCAATTACCGCAACTCTCCCATAGGTTCCCTTATTCGAGTTATTATATCGTTTGGGAAGTTTGTAAAGATCCGAACTGTCATATGCATAAATCTGTGGTTTCAGTTCCTTCATAACAACAGAAGGGAATCCGATATCGGCACAGATTACCTCGCCGCAATAATCGATTCCATCTGCAAAAAACATACCTAATTTGCGAAATCCAAATGTAATCGTATAGTCGGCGCGAAAGGCAATTCCAAGTATCTCTCCTGTCGTTGCATCAATTCCTGACGGAATATCAATTGCAATCTTGATTGCATTTTTCTTATTCAGTGATTCAATCACTCGTCTATGTACATCCTTTATCTCACGAGAAAGACCTACTCCGAAAATACCGTCCACAATAACGCTGTATTCCTTATTGGGAATCGTTTTTTTAAGCGACACGCCCATATTATTTAAAATCTTATTCTGCAGGCGAAATTGAGCCGAGGTTCTGGTGGAATCAGAAATATAGCTTATATCCACCATATATCCCTTCTCAATCAAGATTCTGGCCGCAGCAAGACCGTCTCCTCCATTATTGCCGCCTTCCACAACAATCAAAACGCGTCCTTTATCCGGATTCACCTTTTCTATCAATGCAACAATCTGTAAAGCTGCTCTCTCCATCAAGACCGCTTCCGGAATACCGATCTCACCTGATGTATACCGATCAATTTCCTGCATTTCTGTCTTTGTGACAATGTACTGCATATCGCCATCTCCCTTCTTGCAGAGCCCCTGAAACAAACGATATTATCCTAAGAAATAATTCACACCGGATTCAAAGATCAGTTGATTCTGATCTCCGTAAATGTTGATGGCAACGGCATCATCCCGGCGCTCAGAGTGAGCCATTTTACCGAGGACACGTCCATCCGGACTTGTAATTCCCTCAATAGCAGCATAAGATCCGTTCACATTATAATCCTCATCCATCGTTGGATTACCGTCAACATCCACATACTGGGTGGCAACCTGTCCGTTTGCGAACAGTTTGTCAATCCATTCTTTGTTTGCTACAAAGCGTCCCTCGCCGTGAGAGATCGGTACGGTGTAGACACCGCCAAGGGTTGCCTTGCTAAGCCAAGGACTCTTGTTGGTTACAACCTTAGTATATACCATCTTGGACTGATGCCGTCCAATGCTGTTCATCGTAAGTGTCGGAGAGTCATCCTTCTGCGATGTGATCTTACCATACGGTACCAGACCTAACTTGATCAAGGCCTGGAATCCGTTACAGATACCAAGTGCAAGACCGTCTCTCTCATTCAAAAGTTTCATGATCTCGTCCTGTAACTTAGCATTGCGGAATGCTGTTGCAAAGAACTTCGCAGAACCTTCCGGCTCATCACCGGCCGAGAAACCACCCGGGAACATCACGATCTGTGCCTGGCTGATTGCCTTTGTAAATGCATCTACCGAATCCAGTATATTCTGCTCGGTCATGTTCTTAAATACGATCGTCTCCACGTCGGCTCCTGCGCGTTCAAATGCTCTGGTCGAATCATACTCACAGTTTGTGCCCGGGAATACCGGAATAAATACCTTTGGTCTTGCAACCTTATGCTTGCATACATAAACATCTGAGGTATTGTAAACATCCGCCCGAACAGTTTCCTGTTTTACATTGGATGCAGTCGGGAATACCTTCTCTAACGTTCCTGTCCATGCCTGCAAAGCCTCCTCTATCGAAACAACAGTATCTCCATAGCTGAACTTATCATCCTCTGTTGTCTGACCGATTTTCTCTGCTTTCACGGCAAGTGATGCCACATCGCTTTCCTTTACTTCACAGATAATGGCTCCATACGCCTTTTCCCACAAGGATTCTGCAGGTACCCCGTCTGAAATCTTTGCCCCGATCCGGTTACCGAATCCCATCTTGGAAACTGCTTCCACAACGCCGCCAAATCCAACGGCATACGCGGACTGGATTCTGCCATTTTGAATATCTTCATAAAGAGCTGAGTAAGTCTCTTTTAACTCTTCATAATTCGGAAGACCATACGCATCTCTTGATACATTAATCTTCACGATAGCATTTCCTGCCTGTTTAAACTCCGGAGTGACAACATCGGATGTCTTTGCAACATCAATGGCAAAGGAGCACAATGTCGGTGGAACATCAATATCATTGAAGGAACCGGACATTGAATCCTTACCTCCGATGGAAGCAAGTCCAAATCCCATCTGTGCTGAATACGCGCCAAGCAATGCAGCCATTGGCTCGCCCCAACGCTTAGCGTCAGCGCCCAACCGCTTGAAATACTCCTGGAACGTGAAGTAAATCTTCTTCCAGTCACCGCCGGATGCTGCGATCTTGGCAACCGAATGTACCACGGCATAGATCGCACCATGGTATGGTGACCAACTTAAAAGATACGGATCCATACCATAGGACATCATCGTCACGGTATCACATTTTCCTTTGGAAAGCGGAAGTTTTGCAATCATAGTCTGCGTCGGAGTCAACTGGTACTTACCGCCATAAGGCATAACAACCGTTCCGGCTCCGATGGAACTGTCAAACATCTCCACAAGTCCCTTCTGTGAGCAGATATTGAGATCTCCCAGTGTCTCAAGCCACTGTTTCTTTACATCTGTAATCTCTTTTTTGCTGTCAAAGGCATCGGCATTCTCTTCCGGCATTGCTACCGTCACATCGCTCTCCTGATGTGCTCCGTTGGTATCGATAAAGCTTCTTGCAATATTGACGATTTCCTTGCCTCTCCATGACATGACGAGTCTCGGCGTCTCGGTTACCTCCGCAACCACAACTGCCTCCAGATTCTCCTCTTCACAATATCCAAGCATCTGATCAACATGTTCTTTATCTACAACAACTGCCATTCTCTCCTGGGATTCGGAAATGGCGATCTCCGTTCCGTTTAAGCCTGCATATTTCTTTGGCACCTTATCCAGATCGATCTTAAGTCCGTCTGCCAGTTCACCGATTGCAACGCTGACACCACCGGCGCCAAAATCATTACATTTGCGAATGAGGCTTGCAACCTCTTCTCTCCGGAACAATCTCTGAATCTTTCTCTCCGTCGGCGGATTACCCTTTTGGACTTCCGATCCACATGTGTCAATGGACTTGGTGGTATGCTTCTTTGAAGAACCGGTTGCTCCGCCGATTCCATCCCGTCCGGTTCTTCCACCGATCAAAATGATAACATTGCCCGGATCGGAGGTCAGACGCTTTACATTCTTCTTCGGTGCTGCCGCAACCACTGCACCGATCTCCATACGTTTTGCCACATAATTCGGGTGATAAACTTCATTGACCAGACCGGTTGCAAGTCCAATCTGATTACCGTAAGAACTGTAACCGTGCGCTGCCGTTGTTACAAGTTTTCTCTGTGGCAATTTTCCTTCCAGTGTCTCGGAAAGCGCTTTGGTCGGATCAGCCGCACCGGTCACACGCATTGCCTGATATACATAGGAACGTCCGGATAACGGATCACGAATACATCCACCCAGACAGGTTGCTGCACCACCGAACGGTTCAATCTCTGTCGGGTGATTATGTGTCTCATTCTTAAACTGAATCAGATAACGAACCTCTTCGCCGTCAATCTCAACCGGAACCTCAATGGAGCATGCATTGATCTCATCTGAGACCTCCATCTCCTGAAGTTTGCCCTCTGCGCGCAATTTCTTCATAGCCATCAAGGCGATATCCATCAGGCAGACAAACTTGTCATCCCGATCCTTATATAATACCTCCCGATCTGCCAGATAACGATTGTAACTATCCTCAATCGGTTTCTTATAATATCCGTCTTCAAAGGTCACATTGGTAAGCTCCGTCGCAAAGGTTGTGTGTCGACAGTGATCCGACCAATAAGTGTCCAGGACACGAATCTCTGTCACTGACGGATCTCTCTTTTCTTCCTCTCTGAAATAATTCTGAATATGCAGAAAATCCTTGAAGGTCATGGCAAGTTCCAGGGAATCATATAATTTCTTAAGTTCTGCCTCCGGCATATCTTTAAATCCATCAAAGATCTCAACATCTGCCGGCTCTTCGAACTGCTGGATCAATGTCTCCGGTATCTGCTTGTCATCCGTCTCTCTCGAATCCACCGGATTGATACAGTAGGCCTTAATCTGCTCGAAATCCTTATCCTCTATCCTGCCGGTGATCACGTAAGTCGTTGCACACCGAATCACCGCATCTTCCTTCTCATTCAAAAGCTTCACGCACTGCTCTGCGGAATCTGCTCTCTGATCAAACTGTCCCGGCAATGCCTCAACGGAAAATATTCTGTCAGCCTCTTCAGCCGGAAATGTCGTCTCGTAAACAAAATCCACCGGAGGCTCAGAAAATACAGTTTTCAATGCCTTTTCATAAGTTACATCTGACAGATTCTCTATATCATAGCGAATCAGCACTCTCACTTTCTCAATATCCAGATTCAAATAGTCTGTCAGCTCGTCCAGTAATTCTTTCGCTTTGACTGCATATTCAGGCTTCTTTTCAACATATACTCTCCTAACTTTGCTCATGGCATCCTCCTGTATATCATTTTATTCTTATTTATTACTATATAATATCTTGGTATTTTAGTCAAATATTCTGGCAGAAAAAAAGCAGGGACAATCCCTGTTTTTTTCACGGTTCCATCTCGTTGAACTGTTCTTCATCAAGAAGCTCTTCAAACTTATCTTCTGCGATCTCCCATTCTTCATCCGATTCGATATCTGTCACCGAAACATTCTCTCCATCCGATTCATAACGGTATAGGAAATACTCACTTTCCTCATATCCTTCAATTGGTGTCTGCGGCTTGAGTGCTACATAAAACTGTTGCTTTACCGGAAAGATTGCCAGAATATCACATTCCACCTCGACGTTGTCATCCAAGATCAGAGAAATGGTATCCTCTGTCAGAATCGGTTTATTCTCTTTGCTCATCTTATTCTCCTTTTCATATCATAATGCAATTCTTTGCATTCTTTTTTCAATTTTTGTCATAGAAGATTGCCAATCGCCACATCACAATCACGTTAATTGTAATAAAAGTACGGAAAAATAGCAAGTGGCAAGCAAAATAACTTTATGCAAAAGAGTCAAGTCTTAAAAATGACTTGACTCTTTTAATCAAACAGGGGATGAGAGAATCGAACTCCCACCAAAGGTTTTGGAGACCCCTATCATACCATTTGACCAATCCCCTATATACAATGATAGATTACCACATGACGGGCAATCTTTCAAGAATAAATATTTTATTTTCTGTACCTTCAGAACTTCATACAAAGATCAACATCATTATAACGACCTTTAGTTAAGCCTTCGACCGATTAGTACTTGTCAGCTACATACGTTACCGTAC